>CAZSQF010000206.1:0-5620 GCA_964608935.1 uncultured Actinomycetota bacterium
CTCCCTGGGAGCGATCTTCGTGCCGCTCAACTGGCGGCTCGCACCGCCCGAACTCGCCCACATCGTCGCCGACTGTGGCGCCCACGTCCTGATCCACGACGCCGAGCTCGCCGAGGCCGTCGCCAGGATCCGGGACGACGACCGCGTCGACCTGCGCCACGTCGTCGAGCGTGGTGGCGCCTACGACGAGCTCCTCGCCGGCGCCGACCCCGACTGGATCGACCTGCCGGTCGCCCTCGACGACCCCGCCCTGATCATCTACACGTCAGGCACCACCGGCCGACCCAAGGGGGCCACGCTCAGCCATGGCAACGTCACCTGGAACGCGTTCAACGTCCTGATCGACACGGGGCTGTCCGCCGACGAGGTCGCGCTCGTGTGCGCCCCGATGTTCCACGTCGCCGCACTGAACATGGTCGCGATGCCGTCGATCCTCACCGGGGGCACGATCGTGTTCATGGATCGGTTCGACCCCGGACCGGCGCTCCGGCTGATCCAGCAGCACGGCGTCACCGTCATGTTCGGCGTGCCGGCGATGTTCAACGCCCTGTCGCACCACCCCGACTGGGACGATGCCGATCTGTCCAGCCTGCGACGCGCGCTGTGTGGTGGGGCGCCCGTTCCGCTGACGACCATCACGACGTGGCTCGACCGTGGGGTGACCTTCCTCCAGGGCTACGGCATGACCGAGACGTCACCGGGCGCGCTGTTCCTCGGACCGCGCCGCGCGCAGGACAAGGCGGGCACTGCCGGCGTCGCCTCCTTCTTCACCGACGTCGAGGTGCGCCGCCCCGACGGCACCCCGGTCGGGCCGGGGGAGCGGGGGGAGGTCGTCGTCTCCGGTCCCAACGTGATGCTCGGGTACTGGAACAACCCAGATGCAACGGCGGAGGTGATCCGTGACGGGTGGTTCCACTCGGGGGATGTCGCCGTGGTCGACGACGAGGGATACGTCACGATCGTCGACCGGTTGAAGGACATGTACGTCTCCGGCGGGGAGAACGTGTATCCCGCCGAGGTCGAAGACGCGCTCTACGCACACGACGGGGTGGCCGACTGTGCCGTCATCGGCATCCCCGACGAGCGCTGGGGCGAGGTCGGCCGGGCGCTCGTCGTGCCCCGCTCCGGCGCCCGGCCGACTGCTCCAGAACTGGCTGCTCATCTCGAGGAGCGGCTCGCTCGCTACAAGATCCCGGTGTCGTTCGTCTTCGTCGACGAGCTGCCCCGCTCGGGTGCCGGGAAGCTGCTCAAGCCGGTTCTTCGCGAGGCCTACGGCGGTCCCCGAGGATCGGTCGACGACGAGGAGAGACCGTGACCACGACCGTGATCCGCCCCGAGGAGCTGCTCGACCTTGTCGGCGCCGAGCTCGGCACCAGCGACTGGGTCGACATCGACCAGGCGCGGATCGACCAGTTCGCCGACGCCACGGGCGACGACCAGTGGATCCACTGCGATCCCGAACGGGCCGCCGACGGCCCGTTCGGCGCGACGATCGCCCACGGGTATCTCACGCTGTCGCTGCTGATCCCGATGATCGAGGAGATCCTCACGATCACCGACAAGACCTCGTCGCTCAACTACGGCCTGGACAAGGTCCGCTTCCCCGCACCAGTCCTCGTCGGTTCCAAGGTTCGGATGACCGCCACGTTGGCAGACGCCAGCGAGATCCCCGGCGGTGTGCAGATCCACCTCGACTGCGTGATCGAAACCGACGGCGGCGACCGACCCGCCTGCGTCGCCCGCGTCATCCATCGACACCTGGGCTGAAGGCATCACGACCATGATGGCGACCACACGGCAGCGGGTGGAACGGATCGGGCTGCCGTTGCTCGGGGTCGCGCTCGCCCTTGCCGCATTCGAGATCGCCCCGCGGGTCGGCGTGCTGCCGCGACAGTCCTTCCCACCGGTCAGCGAGATCTTCGCGGCGCTGGCTGGTCTGGCCACCTCGGGGGAACTGTGGGGGCCCGTGCTGGAGACCCTCGACGGGTGGCTGCGCGCCATGATGATCGCTGCCGTCATCGCCATCCCCGTCGGCATGCTCATGGGCGCGTCGAAGGTCGGTGCACTCGCCCTCCGCGTGCCGGTCGAGTTCCTGCGGCCCATTCCGTCGGTCGCGCTCATCCCCGTCCTGATCCTGCTCTACGGGACGCAAGGGTCGGCGCTCAAGGTCACGCTCGGGGCCTACGGCGCGACGTTCCCGCTGCTGTTCCAGGCCAGCTACGGCATCGCCGACATCGACCCGGTCGCACGCGACACCGTGCAGGCCTTCGGACTCGGGTTCCGCGACCGTCTCCGCCATCTCGTCCTGCCGACCATGACGCCGTACCTCGCCACCGGGCTGCGGGTGTCGGCCGCCGTCGCGCTCATCCTCGTGATCACCGGGGAGTACATCGTCGGCGTCCCGGGGCTCGGCCGCGAGGTGCTCAGCGCCCAGAGCGCCGGGGCGTACACGCGCATGTACGCGCTGATCATCACGGCCGGTGTGCTCGGGCTGGTGGTCAACACCGGCCTGGAGGCGATCGAACGCCGCGTCCTGCACTGGCACCCGAGCCAGCGTGCCCGGCTCGAAGGGGGTGCCGCATGACGCGCACGCGAGCGGGACGCATCCTGTTGCAGTTGGTGCTGCCCGTCGCCCTCGTCGCTGCCTGGTGGTGGACGTCGCGTGACAGCACGTCGTTCTTCTGGCCTCCGTTGCAGCGCATCGTCGAGAGCATCAGGGCTGACTGGTTGTTCGACCAGTTCACCACCGACCTCGTCCCGAGCCTCATTCGTTTCACGGTCGGCTACTTCCTCGCCGTCGCCGTCGGCATCGCTGCCGGCGCCATGATCGGACTCTTGCCACGACTGCGCCGAGCCACCACGCCGGTCACCGAGTTCGTCCGAGCGATCCCACCACCGCTGCTGCTGCCCTTCGCGATCGTCACGCTGGGCATCGGCAACGTCTCCAAGATCGTCGTGATCGCGCTCGGTGCCGTCTGGCCGATCCTCCTGAACACGGTCGACGGCGTGCGGGGCGTGGACTCGCTGACGATCGACATGGCCCGCAGCTTCGGACTCGGGCCGTGGCAGCGCGTCACACGGGTGATCCTGCCCGCCGCCAGCCCAAAGATCACCGTCGGCATGCGCACCGGACTCGCCGTCGCGCTCATCCTCATGATCATCTCTGAGATGGTCGGCAGCACCAACGGGCTCGGCTTCCGGGTGCTCGACGCGCAACGCAGCTTCGACTCCGCCGGCACGTACGGCGGCGTCATCGTCATCGGGGTCGTCGGCCTCGTCGTCAACGCTGGATTCCTGGCCGCCGAGGCACGGATCATGCACTGGTACCGCGGATCACGAGGATTGCTCGATGTCTGACCCGACCGCACGTGCCGACCAGCACCCACAGGCAAGCGTGCTCGCGATCGATGGTGTCGCCAAGTCCTACGGCACCGGCCCCGATGCCTTCGAGGCGATCCGCGACGTCACCGTAAAGACCGAGCCCGGCGAGCTGATGTGCATCGTCGGGCCGTCGGGCTGCGGCAAGACCACCCTGCTGCGCTGCGTGTCCGGCCTCATGCCGGCGACTGCCGGACGTGTAGAACTCGACGGTCACCTCGTCACGACGCCACCTCGTCACATGGCGCTCGTCTTCCAGGACTACAGCCGGTCACTGCTGCCGTGGCTCGACATCGCCGGGAACGTGACCCTGCCGCTGAAGGCGGCCGGCGTCGAACGGAAGGCCCGTGACGAACTTGCCGGTGAGGCCATCGACGCGGTCGGGCTCGCAGGCCACGAACACAAGTACCCGTGGCAGCTGTCGGGTGGGATGCAACAGCGCGCCGCGATCGCCCGCGCGCTCGCGTACGAACCGTCGATCCTGCTGCTCGACGAACCGTTCGCAAGCGTGGACGCGCAGACCCGCGCTGAACTCGAAGACCTCCTGCTCGACGTGTGGGAGCGAGAAGGCCTCACGGTCCTGCTCGTCACGCACGACATCGACGAGGCCGTCTACCTCGCCGACCGCGTCGTCGTGCTGTCGTCCGCGCCGACCCACGTCAAGGAGGTCATCCCGGTCAGCCTGCCTCGCCCGCGCGACCAGATCGCCACCAAGGAACTTCCCGAGTTCGCGCACCTACGCGCGAAGGTCTTCGCCTCGATCAAGGCCGAGTCGTCGCGCGGCGACCGACGGGCCGCCGAGCCGACGAGTTCGAACAAGCACCCGGACCACCGGTCCGGGGACACGACGGGAGAATGGGAGAGAAACCCGTGAGAACGCTACGAAAGAGAGGGATCGGTCTACTGCCGATCATCGCGCTGCTACTCGCCGCCTGCGGAGGCGGCGACCAGCCCACGACCGAACCGACCGATGCCGCGGAGACGCCGGAGAGCCCAACGGCGCCCGAGGAGACGACCGACACCGGCGGCGAACTGACGCCGATCACCGTCGGGATCCTGCCGATCGCCGACCTCGCCCCGCTCTACCACGCCATCGACCAGGGCTACTTCGAGGAAGAGGGTCTGGACGTGACGATGGAGATCGGCCAGGGCGGCGCCGCACTGGTACCCGCCGTTGTCAACGGTGACTACCAGTTCGCGTTCGGCAACTACGTCTCGCTGATGCTGGCGCGGCAGAACAACGTCCCGGTCAGCATCGTGCAGAACATCGTCGACGGCGCGGACAGCGCCGACCGCGGGACCAACGCATTGCTCGTCGGCCCGGACAGCGGCATCGAGGATGTTTCAGGTCTCGCCGGGAAGCGCTTCGCCGTGTCGACCATCAACAACGTCGGCGAGGTCACGATCCGCACCACCCTGCGCAACAACGACGTCGACGACTCGAGCATCGACATCGTCGAGATGCCGTTCCCGGACATGAACGGAGCCGTCGAGGCCGGCCAGGTCGACGTGAGCTGGGTCCCCGAGCCGTTCGTGACCCTCGGCGAGTCCGCTGGGCTCGTCAACATCGTCGACCCGATGCACGGGACGATGCCGTCGATGCCGCTGGCGGGCATGTTCGCCTCGGACCAGTGGCTGGGCGACAACCCGGATCTGGCTGAGGCGTTCGTCACCGCCCTGCGACGCGGGATGGAGGACGCGAGTGACGACGCCGCGATGCAGGCGGCCATCGTCGCCAACACCCAGACGACCGAGGACCTCGTCACCCAGATCGCGCTGGCCAACTGGAACCCGGACCTCGAGACCGACAAGCTCGCCGAGATTGGGTCACTGGCGGTCGAGTACGGGATCCTCGAAGCCGAACCGGACATGAGCACGCTCGTCTGGCAGAACAGCTGACCAGAGGAGGATGCTGCTCATGTTCGCCCCGTCACCTTCTCGATCCGCCGTGACACCGCGCGTCGTGCTGGCGCTCGCTGTCGTGGCGCGCTCGCCGCCCCGATCCGGCCGGCACAGGCAGCCACGACCGAGCACGACGGGACCCTCGACCGGTGGACGCACTCTGACATGGAGCCTCGTCAGGTGGTCGGGTCAGGTCGGTATCGCCGGGTCGTCTGTGCGGAGGAAGTGGGTGATCATCGGCCCGTATTCGGCCGCGCGTGTGAGCAGGAACAGGTGACCGCCGCCGCGGACGATGTGGAGCCGGGCGTTGGGTATGCGGCGTGCGAGCATGCGGGCGTTG
>CAZSQF010000207.1:0-5576 GCA_964608935.1 uncultured Actinomycetota bacterium
CCCCGGCGCAGCCGACCCACAGCAGGTACTCCACGTCGTCGTCGAGCGGCCCGGACGCGACCTCGACTTCCAGCCCTTCAGCCCAGTCCATGCGCTTGGACGCGCCCAGGCCCCACGGATCGCCGGAGCGCTCGAGGTTGCGCAGCATCCCGCCGGCCTCCGACGGGAAGGCGGACTCCATCTGCGCCTGGTGACGGCGGAGGTCCATGATGTGGTCGATGTGCTCGATGTCGACCGGGCACTCCTCGACGCACGCGCCGCAGGTGGTGCACGACCACAGCACGTCGGGGTCGATGACGCTCGGCTCGCCCGGCTGGTCGCCCACCAGCGGCAGGCTCACGACGTCGCCGGCCTCCTCCTCGGACTGCTGGCCGAGCAGGAACGGCCCCTTGGCCCACAGGTGGTCGCGCAGGTCCATGACCAGCATCTTCGGGTTCAGGGGCTTGCCGGTGTTCCACGCCGGGCACTGGGTCTGGCAGCGGCCGCACTCGGTGCACGAATACATGTCGAGGATGTGGCTGAACCCGAAGTGCTCGACCGCGCCGGCACCGAGGACGGTGTCCTCGTCCATCGCCTCCATGTCGATCTTGTCGGTCAGCAGCGCCCCGAGCGCCTTCGGCTGCCGGGTGAAGATCTCCTGGAACGGGATCGAGGCGACGTGCAGGTGCTTGGAGTTGAGGGTGAACAGCAGGAACCAGCCCACGATCGCGAGGTGGACGATCAGCATCGAGATGTTGGTCAGCTCCAGCGCGAACGGGCTCATCCCCTCGAACACCTGCCCCATCGCCCGCGAGAGGAACGCCGCCTCCGTCGGCGCGTGGTCCAGCGCGAAGCGTGCCCCGTGGGCGACCAGCAGGGTCCACACGACGAGGAACTCGCCCATCAGGACCCACCAGCCCTGGTTGAGGTTGGAGCCCGCGAAGCGGCTCTCGCGCCCGACCTTCCTCGGGTCGAGCGCGAACCGCATCGTGGCGAACACGGCGATCCCGACCGTGGTGAGGATCATGAACGTGTCCTGCGTGAAGCCGAGCAGGTCGTAGGCGGTGACCCCGCCGAGCGAGATCGCGTTCAGCAGCGGCAGGTGCCACGCCGGGTTGATCAGCTCGAGCGCGGCCTCGAGCAGGGTGGTCTGGATGACGAGGAAGGCCCAGAACACGAAGGCGTGGGCGATCCCGGGCACGGTCCAGCGCAGGAGCTTCTTCTGCCCCAGCACCTTGATGACGAGGTACTTGAGGTTGCCCAGGATCGCGTCGCGGGTGACCCGCTCCGGTTGGGGCCGGGCCGCGCGCACCAGCCCGTACAGGAACAGGACGCGGCGGGCCGCGAGGGTGCCCACGATCGCGATCAGCGCGACCGCCCCACCGATGCGGATCAACAGCAGCAGCAGATCCTGATCCACGTCATCTCCCGCATCAGGCGGTCCGGGTGGCGCCCGGAGTGTAGGCCCCGGCCTCGGTCGACCCAACGGCGGATATCGTGGCGGCGTGGTCGCCTCGCCTCTCCGAACCGTCGCCGCGCTCGCCGTCCTGGTCGTGGCGGGGCTGGGCGCGTGCAGCGACGCGTCCTCGGTCGGGACGGCGGAGGGCGAGCCGGCCGCCCCTCCGTCGCTCCACCCGGACGTCGACGTGCTCGACCGCACACGGGTGTCGATCGCGACGGACGACGGCGAGGTGGCGCTCGCCGTCCGCGTCGCGGCGACCGCCGAGGAGCGTCAACGCGGTCTGATGCACGTCCCCGACCTGCCGGACGGGGTGGGCATGCTGTTCCGGTTCGACGACGACCGTGACGGTGGCTTCTGGATGAAGGACACGCTCGTGCCGCTCGACATCGCGTTCGTCGACGCGGACGGCCGGATCGTGGCGATCCTGGCCATGGACCCGTGCGAGGCCGACCCCTGCCCGGTCTACGCGCCGGCCCAGCACTACCGCTCGGCGCTCGAGGTCCGGCAGGGGTGGTTCGCGGAGGTGGGCGTCGCCGTCGGCAACGAGGTGACGTGGGCGCCGCCGGTTCCGGCCGACGGCTAGCCGCCTACACTCCCGGGCGAGGAGGCACGTCGATGGCGAACTGGCAGATCGTGGTGTTCGTGTTCTTCGTGCTGCTGCCCTTCGCGCTGCTGTTCGACTTCTGGCCCGACCGCGAGCGCCTGGACTACCGGGGCCGGCCGGTGTCGCGCGATTGGCGACCTGCCCCGATGCCCGTCGAGCCCGATGACGAGCACCACTGACGCCGGCTAAAGGCCCACGGACCGGGCGTCGATCCCCTGTGTACCGAAACGACGGGCACCAAACGGGGCGCTCCCGGGGCGCAGAGGGGCCGAACTCTTGAGCGGCATGCACCGCACGTGGTGGCTGCGTGGGTTCGCCGCGATCTGCCTCGTTCTCGCGGCGGTGCCGCTGGGCCTGTCGATGCTGGCCTTCTCCCTCCCGGCCACGCGCGGGGCGCTGCTGCCGGCCGGCCTGTTCGTGCTGCTCCACGTTCTCGCCCGACGCTTCCCGATCCGGCTCCTCGGGCGCGACGAGGCGATGGACACGACGACCGCGACCGCGTTCGGCTACGCCGTCCTGCTGACCGCCGAGCTGCCGGTCGCCGTGCTGGCGCTGACGCTGGCCGCCGTGATCCCGTCACATCGGACCACCGATCAGGGATCGAGGCTCCGACGCCGGCTGCTCGAGGTTGCCCGCGCCGCGCTGCTGTTCGCGACCGCCGGCGGGGTGCTGCATGCGCTCGTCCCGACGGACGAGCTGCTCGGACGGACGCCGACACTGACCATCCTGATCGCGCTGGTCGTCGCCGGGCTGGCCGGCCACATCGTCGACGTCGGTCTCGCCGCGACCGAGACCGCGATCGCGCAGGGGGCATCCCTGAGGGCGGTCCTGCGCCAGGACCGTGCCGCCTTCGACGTGCCGACCCATCTCATCCTCGTCGGGCTCGCGCCGGTCATCACGGTGGTGGCCGAGCACAGCCTGCTCCTGCTCCCGCTGCTGCTGCTGGCGATCGTCGAGCTGTACCGCTCGTCGCGCGCCGCGGCCGACCGGCACCACGAGTCGCTGCACGACCCGCTGACGGGCCTGCCCAACCGCCGGATGCTCGACCTGCGCCTCAGCGCTCTCGTGGACGGCCGCCACCACGACCGGTTCGCGCTCCTGCTCATGGACCTCGACCAGTTCAAGGAGGTCAACGACAGCCTCGGTCACCACATCGGAGATCTGCTCCTGGGGCAGGTGGCGGGACGGATGCAGGGGCTCGAGGGCGTCGACATCGTGGCCCGGCTCGGGGGTGACGAGTTCGCCTTCGTCGTTCGTCGGGCGCACGACGACGCCGAGCTGCTCCAGACGGGCGAGCGGTTGGTGGCAGAGGTCAGCCGTCCCTACGTGGTGCAGGACGTCAGGCTGTCGATCGGGGCCAGCGTCGGCGTGGCCACCTTCCCCGACCACGGTCTCGACATCGGCACGCTGCTCCGGCGCGCCGACTCGGCGATGTACTCGGCCAAGCGCAGCGGCGTCGCGGTCGGCCTGGCCACCGTCCGCAGCGAGCCGGGCGTCCCGGGACGGGTGTCGCTGCTCGGCGAGCTCGAGAACGCCATGAAGCGCGACGAGCTGCGCCTCGACTACCAGCCGCAGGTGTCGCTGCGCACCGGCGAGGTGGTCGGGGTCGAATCGCTGCTGCGCTGGCACCACCCCGAGCACGGGCTCGTGCCCCCGAGCGCGTTCGTCGGGACGGTCGAGCACACCGAGCTGATCGCCCCCCTGACCCGACACGTGGTCAACCGCGCCCTGTCCGACCTCGCGCGCTGGGCCACGGCCGGGGTGACGGTGCCCGTGGCGGTCAACATCTCCGCCCGCGATCTGCAGGATCGGCGCTTCCCGCGCGACCTCGCCGGGCTGCTGGACCACCACGCGGTCGTGCCGGGCCAGCTCACGCTCGAGATCACCGAGAACGCGCTGCTCGGCGATCCCGAGCGCGCCCACCAGGTCCTGGCCGAGCTGACCGAGCTCGGGGTCAGTCTGTCGATCGACGACTTCGGCACCGGCTACTCGTCGCTGGCCGCCCTGCGCGAGCTCCCGGTGCAGGAGATCAAGGTCGACCGGTCCTTCGTGCTCGCGATGGACGAGTCGGTGGCCGGGACCGCGATCGTGCGCTCGGTGGTGCAGCTCGCCCACGCCCTCGGCCTGCGGGTGGTTGCCGAGGGCGTCGAGAGCGAGTCGACCCTCGCCGAGCTCGAGAACTACGGCTGCGGGGTCGTGCAGGGCTACCTCATCAGCCGCCCGCTGCCGTCCCACCTGGTCGCTCCCTGGGTCCGCGAGCGCCGGCGTGAGCTCGCCGGCGCAGGTGACGTGACAGCTCCCAGCCTGAACGGGCATCATCGCGAGGTTCCGGTCGTCCCGTTGCCCACCATCCGGTGATGGCGACTATCTGAGTCGCATCGACTCAGGTAATCTGGGTCCTTCGACATCAGTTCGCTTGCCAGACAGCGGCGCCGTCGTACCTTGTGTGCCGTGAGGCCCGGACTCGGGCGGCGACGAACACGCGAACACTTTCAGGAGGACCGTCGATGGCCAAGGCCGTTGGGATCGACCTCGGGACGACCAACTCGGTCGTGTCGGTCATGGAGGGTGGCGAGGCCACCGTCATCGCGAACGCCGAGGGGGCGCGTACGACGCCCTCGGTGGTGGCCTGGTCCAAGTCGGGCGAGGTGCTCGTCGGCGAGGTGGCCAAGCGGCAGGCGGTCACCAACGCCGACCGCACGGTCCGCTCGGTCAAGCGCCACATGGGCCAGGACTGGAAGACCGACATCGACGGCAAGCACTACACGGCGCAGGAGATCTCGGCGCGCATCCTGATGAAGCTCAAGCGCGATGCCGAGGCCTACCTCGGTGACGACGTCACGCAGGCCGTGATCACGGTGCCCGCCTACTTCGACGACGCGCAGCGTCAGGCCACCAAGGAGGCCGGTGAGATCGCCGGGCTCGAGGTCCTGCGGCTGGTCGCCGAGCCGACCGCGGCTGCGCTGGCCTACGGGCTCGAGAAGGAGGACGAGCAGACCGTGCTCGTCTTCGACCTCGGCGGTGGCACCTTCGACGTGTCGGTGCTCGAGATCGCCGACGGGGTGTTCGACGTCAAGTCGACCGCCGGCAACTCCCGCCTCGGTGGCGACGACTGGGACCAGGCGCTGATCGACTGGATGGTCACCACCTTCAAGAACGAGCACGGCGTGGATCTGTCCGGGGACCGCATGGCGGTCCAGCGCCTCAAGGAGGCGGCGGAGAAGGCGAAGATCGAGCTGTCGTCCTCGCAGGAGACCACGGTCAACCTGCCGTTCCTGACCGCCACCGACGCCGGTCCCCTGCACTTCGAGCAGACGCTGACCCGGGCGAAGTTCAACGAGCTCACCAGCGACCTGCTCGACAAGGTCAAGGGCCCGTTCGAGCGTGCCATCAAGGACGCCGGCATCTCGGTGTCCGCGATCGACCACGTGATCCTGGTGGGCGGGTCGACCCGCATGCCCGCCGTGCAGGACCTCGTCAAGGAGCTGACCGGCGGCAAGGAGCCGCACAAGGGCGTCAACCCCGACGAGG
>CAZSQF010000208.1:0-5447 GCA_964608935.1 uncultured Actinomycetota bacterium
CGGTGATCCGGGCGATGCCGTCACCGGTTTCGATGACCCGCCCGACCTGCTCGGCGGCGAGGTCGGGCTCGTAGCCCTCGAGCATCTGGCGGATCGCGGAGGACACGTCCTCCGACCGGATCGTCAGGTCAGCCATTGGCTTCGTCTTCCTCGTGGTCGTACCGTGGAGCGTTCGGGCGCGCCGTGAACGGGGTCATCCGCCGACGCGGGCACGCAGGTCGGTCAGCCGGCGAGCGAGCGAGCCATCGATGACGGTGTCGCCGATCTTGGCACGCACGCCACCGACGACCGAGTCGTCGACGTAGACCTTCAGGTCGAGCTTCTTGCCGGTCGCCCGCTCGAGCGCCTCCCTCAGCGCCTGCTGGCGTGATTCGTCGAGCGGAACCGCGACGTAGACCTCGGCGAGCTCCTCCTCGCGTGCCGCCGCGGCCCGACGGGCGACCTCGTCGGCGATCGTGGCGATCTCGCCGGCCCGCTCGGCCGAGATGACCATCGCCAGGGCGGAACGGGTCGCCGGGTGGGCCGCCTGGAGGACATCGGATTCGACGAACCGGAGCTTCTGCGAGACCGGCAGGTGGATGTCGGTCAGCTGCTCACGCAGCTCGTCGTTGCGGTCGATGGCCCGCGCGACGGTGAGCAGCTCGTCCTCGACCGCCTCGAGGGCGTCCTCGGCGATCGCGAGCACAACGATCGCCTCGGCGTAGCGCCGCGTCCGTTCGGTGGTCATCGCATTCGTCCTCGCACGTCGCCGTCAGTTGTCGCTCGACAGCCTCTGGATGTACTCGTCCACGAGGTGCTCGTGGGCCGAGGCGTCGAGCTCCTTCTCCACGATGCGGGCCGCCAGCTCGACCGACATGCCACCGACCTGCGTCCGCAGCTCCTGTAGCACCCGGTCGCGCTCGTTGGCGACCTCGCTCTGGGCCCGCTCGACGATCTGCGCCGCCTCGGCCTCGGCCTTGGCGAGGATGTCGGCACGCAGCGATTCCGCCGTGGACTTGGCCTCGTCGATGATGCGGCTGGCCTCGCCCTGGGCGTCGGCGACCGCGGCCTCGTAGCCCCTCCTGGCCTCCTCGGCCTCGGTGAGCTTGGCCTCGGCCTCCTCCATCTTGCCCTGGATGGCGGCGTTGCGGTCCTCGAGCGTCTGGTTGAGCTTCGGGAACACCAGCTTGAACATCGCGGCCAGCAGCAGCAGGAAGGCGACGAGCCCCCAGATCAGCTCGGGCTCGGCAGGCCACAGCTCGATGCCCTCTTCGACCGCCAGGATGACGGTGAGCAGCATGACAGGCTCCTCGTGGGGGTCAGATCGCGAACGCGAGCACGAAACCGAGCAGGGCCAGGGCCTCGACGACCGCGATCCCGATGAACATCGTGGTTCGGACCATGCCGGCGGCCTCGGGCTGGCGGGCCATCGATTCGACCGCCTTGCCGATCAGGATGCCGAGGCCGACGCCGGGCCCGAGCGTCGCGAGCCCGTAGCCGAGGACGTTCAGGCTACCTTCCATGAGTTCCTCCTTACGACGCGGGTCGCGTCGCCGTGTGTGGACGGGTCTGTGCGGACTAGTGGGCCGGCTCCATCGACGAGCTGATATAGACGGCGGTGAGCATGACGAAGATGTAGGCCTGCAGGCCGATGATGAGCAGCTCGAAGGCGAACACCAGCGGCGAGATGACGAGCGCGAAGATCCCCACCGGGAGGCCGGGGCGCGGGTAGAGGAACACGTGGATGGTGACCAGCGTGATCACGATGAGGATGTGTCCGGCGACCATGTTGGCGAACAACCGCACCATCAGCGTGAAGGGGCGCAGCAGCAGGTTCGAGACCACCTCGATCGGGGTGAGGATGAGGTAGAGGACCTTGGGCACCCCGGGCGGGAACGCGAGCTCCTTGAAGTACCCGACCAGCCCCTGCTCCTTGATGCCGACGCCGACGAAGACCACCCAGGAGATCGCCGCGAGGAACAGCGGCCAGGCGATGCGCGACGTCGGTGGCAGCATGAGGAACGGCGTGATCTTGGCCACGTTCATGAAGAAGATGAACACGAACATGGTGGTCAGCAGCGGGACGAACTTGAGTCCCTTGGGGCCGATGATGTCGAGGGCGATCTGACGGACGAAGTCCACCACGACCTCGAGCGCGGCCTGGAACTTGCCGGGCACCACCTGCGGGTTGCGGAATCCGTAGACGAACAGGGCACCGCACACGGCCGTCATGAACCACGCGATCAGGATCGTGCGGTTGATCGACAGGTCGAGCCCGAAGAGGCTGAGCTCCCAGATCGGCGGGAACGCGAACAGGTGGTTGATGGGCTCGAGGGCACCGTCGAACTCTCCACCCCAGTCGACCGCGGCGATGAGTCGTGTCACAGCGCTTGGCTCCGTGTCGGGTTCGAAACGGCGGTGGGTCGCGGCCCGTCGAGGTCCCCCTGCGTCGGGGGTGCCAGGTCGGGGTCGATCCAGAACAGACGGGGCATCCCCGCCATCAGGCGCAGCTCGTAGGCGAGGGTCACCGCGATCGCCGCGGCCGTCGCGACGGCGAGGCTCGGCCGGTGGACCCACCCGAGCTGGGCCAGCCCGACGAGTGCGGCACCGTAGAGGGCGAGTCGAACCACGCCACCCCCGACCAGCACCCCGACGCCACGCAGCCCGCGGGTCGGGTTCCGGCGCGCGACCCAGGCCAGCAGGACGGCGGATGCCCCGAACAGCACCAGAACGAACCCGAGTCCGACCAGGGCGCTGACCGCACCGGGCCAGCCCGCGACGAGCCCACCGACCGCCGCCACCGGCACGGCCAGGACCGCCAGTGCCCGTACCGCGCCCATCGCCAGGCGGCGCTCGTCGACCCCGCGGTGGTCAGCCATCTGCCGGCCTGTCTGCCCGACGGCGACTGGCGTCGGCGTCCTCCATGCGGCCACTGCGCAGCCAGACGAGGTAGAGGCCCCCGGCGAACCCGACCATCGCGCCGAGCCCGAGCAGCCACGGCGTCGTGCCGAGCCAACGGTCGGCGAGCCACCCGAGGACGGTCCAGATGAGGATGCCGGCGAGCAGCTCGGTCCCCATCAGCGACCCCTGGTCGACCCCGCTCGCCGCGTCGTTGAGGCCGGCCCGCAGGCCACGCCTCGTGTCACGGTCCGACTGGGACCGTCCAGCGGGGGGCGAGTCCGATGCCAGTGACATGGTCCGTTTCGTGTCCGAGGCGGCCCGTGTCGGGGGCCAAGTCGCGTCAGGTGTGCCGCCCGTTCCGGCTGCCGTCCTGCCGCCCCGTCGAGGCTCGACCCGACGGCGGGCGCGGCCGCGGGCACGCTAGCAAGCGGCCACGATGAGCGCCAAAGGTCGCCAGGGGGTCAGCCCGCCCGAACGCGCCGGCGGGTGTCCAAGCCCTCGTCCGGGTCCCCGGAACGTGGTGGTCGGGCGCCGAGCGCCGTCACCGCCACGCCGATGCCGCCGGCCACGAACAGCCATGGGACCAGCCGACCGGGCGGGAGGAAGGCCGGACCCACCGACCCGAAGGCCAGGACCGCCGACCAGTAGTAGAGGACCACCACCGCACGACGGTGGGAGTGCCCGAAGCCGAGCAGCAGGTGGTGCAGGTGGCCCGTGTCGCCGACCGTGATCGGACGGCCCCTGATGGCTCGACGGACGACCGCGAAGGCGCCGTCGAGGAACGGGACCGCAAGGACCAGGGCCGGCACGAGCAGCGGGATCGAGCCGAAGAAGTCGGCGTTCGACGGCGCCGTGGTCCGGCCGACGTAGGCGACACCTGCGGCGCCGAGCAACAGACCCAGCAGCATCGACCCGGTGTCCCCCATGAAGATGCGCGCCGGGTACCAGTTGTGGACCAGGAACCCGATCGACATGCCGACGACGACGGCCGCGACCAGGGTCGCCGACGTGGGGATGGATTCGACCAGCCCGCTGGGTTGCGCCCGGACGGTGAACAGGTAGAAGGCCACGCCGGCGATGATCGCGACCCCGGCGGCCAGACCGTCCAGGCCGTCGATGAGGTTCATCGCGTTGATCATGGCGATCAGCGCGAGGATGGTCAGCGGCATCCCGAGGTCCGACGACAGCACCAGCACGTCGAGGCCGGGCACCCAGAAGTGCACGATCACGATGCCCAGCACGACCACCCCGAGTGCGGCCACGATCTGCCCGGCGAGCTTGATCGTCGGGGGCAGCTCGACCAGGTCGTCGGCGATGCCGATCAGCACGATGACGACGACGCCGGCCAGCAGTGCGATCGGCTCGGACGTGCTCGTGAACAGCGGTCGGAACTCGGGCAGGAGATAGGCCAGCCCGAGCGCGGCCAAGAACCCCACGAACATCGCGACCCCGCCGAGCGTCGGGACCGCCTGGCCGTCGTCCGCCCGCGCCTCCACCGCCCCGATCCGGCGCGCGAGACGTGCCACCAGCGGCGCGATCACCGCGGTGACGATCGCCGCGGTCAGCGCGACGGCGAGGTGGGCGAGCACGTCAGGTCGACGATCGCGGATAGGCCGGGAAGCGCTCGACGAGGTCGGTCACCTCGGCACGAACGGCCGCCCGGTCGTCGTCGTCGCCCGTGATGGCCCGGTCGATCAGGCCGGCGACGCGACGCAGCTCGTCAGGCCCCATCCCCTGCGTTGCCACGCACGAGGAGCCGGCGCGGATGCCGGACGCCACGGCGGGCGGGTTCTGGTCGAACGGGATCGCGTTCTTGTTCAGCACGATGCCGGCCTGGTCGCAGCGCGCCTCGGCTTCGGCCCCGGTCACGCCCTTGGTGGTGACGTCCGCGAGGAACAGATGGGTGTCGGTGCCTCCGGAGGTGATGCGGTAGCCGTGCTCGATGAGCCCCTCGGCGAGTGCACGGATGTCCTCGAGGATGCGCTGGGAGTACTCCTTGAACCCGGGGTCCATCGCCTCCTTCAGCGCCACCGCCTTGGCCGCCACGACGTGCTCGAGCGGCCCCCCCTGCGTGCCGGGGAACACCGCCTTGTCGATCGGCTTGGCCCATTCGTCGTTGGCGAGGATGATCGCGCCACGCGGCCCTCGCAGGGTCTTGTGGGTCGTGAAGGTGACGATGTCGCAGTAGGGCACCGGGCTCGGGTGCGCTCCGCCGGCGACGAGGCCGATGAAGTGGGCCGCGTCGCACATCAGCACCGCACCGACCTCGTCGGCGATGGCGCGGAACGCCTCGAAGTCGAGCTGGCGGGGATAGGCCGACCAACCGGCGATGATCAGCTTCGGACGGTGCTCGCGGGCGAGGTCGCGCACCTGGTCCATGTCGATGGTCTCGGTGTCCGGGCGCACCTCGTAGCTGGCGACGTCGAACCACTTGCCGCTGAAGTTGACCTTGTGCCCGTGGGTGAGGTGCCCACCGTGGGGCAGCGACATGGCCAGGATCTTGTCGCCCGGGTCGCACACGGCGTAGTAGGCGGCGATGTTCGCGCTGGCACCCGAGTGCGGCTGGA
>CAZSQF010000209.1:0-5440 GCA_964608935.1 uncultured Actinomycetota bacterium
GTGATCTCGTTGCGGAACGACTTGCCCATCTGGGCGATGCCGAACGGCACCTTCAACCGGGAGGTGCGCTGGATCGTCGTGAAGTCGACGAACATCCCCTGCGCCGTCTCCGGGCGCATCCATACCGCGTTGCCGGCGTCCTCGACCGGGCCCGCGAAGGTCTTGAACATGAGGTTGAAGTTCTTGGGGTCGGTCAGCCGCCCGCCGCAGTCGGGGCAGGTCACCTCCGCGAGGCTGGCGGCCCCGGCCTCCTCCACCAGGTGGTCGGCGCGGAACCTCCGGTGGCACTCGACGCACTCCACCAGCGGATCGGCGAAGTTCTCGAGGTGGCCGGACGCCTCCCAGACCTTGGGGTGCATGAGGATCGCGGCGTCGAGCCCGACGACGTCGTCGCGCAGCTGCACCATGGAGCGCCACCACTGGCGCTTGACGTTCTCCTTCAGCTCCACCCCGAGCGGTCCGTAGTCCCACTGCGACCGGAACCCGCCGTAGATCTCCGACGACGGGAAGATGATGCCGCGCTTCTTGCACAGATCGACGATCGTCGGCAGGTCGGCCTCGACCGTCGGCTGGGTCGGCTGGTCGGCGGTGTGGTCGTTCACGGTTGGGCTCGATGGTCGGACGGGTCCCCGCGACTGGCGGTCGGGGGCGCGGGAGGGCCGGCCACGCGACGGGCCGGCCCACCGATCGAGGGTAGCGCGGGTGGCTGTCCCCTCCGGAGTCCACGAGCGCACGACCGATCGTTCACACACCTCGATCACGGCGATAGGGTCGCCGGCATGGATCGCCGCACCACACGCACGCTCACCGGCACCGGCCTCGGTGTCGGGCTGATCGCGCTCCTGCGCTGGCTGCGCCGTCGGCGCTGCTGCGACCCGTCGGCGGGAGCCTTCGACGCCGGTCCGACCTGGTCGGACACCGGCCAGATGACCAACGTGGACGTGTTCCAGGCGTTCGTCGACGACAAGGAACCGTGCTGGCGCCACTACCCGGTGGCGGCCGCCCTGGCCATCGTCGGATTCGATCCTCATGGTGACCCGCTCCTGGCGCCCGTCACCGTCGAGCAGGCCCCGTCGGCCGGCTCGGGGGAGGTCGACGTCACGCTCGTGTTCGACCACGAGGGGGACGACGCGGTCGCTGCGACCCGCTACCGGTTCACGTTCGTGGACGAGGCCTTCACCGGTGGCACGGCAGGCCGCTACCGACTCCTCGCCGGGCTGCGGGAGTTCCGCTGCCAGCCCGGTCGTGGTCACACCGACTGGGGGCCGGAGCTCTGCCTCTGAGCCGGTTCGAACGCGACACGGCCGTCCACGCGGACGGCGACGACCGCTACCGGGGCACGATCGACCCCGGTTGGGCGGTGCTCCAGGCCGCCGCTCCGAACGGCGGCTACGTCATGGCGCTGGCCGCCCGTGCCATGCGCGACCCGATCCCCCACCCCGACCCGGCGTCGCTCACCGCCCACTTCCTCGCCCCGACCGCCCCCGGCGACGTGCACGTCGACGTCGAGGTGGTGCGCACCGGCCGCCGGCACTCCACGGTCGCGGCGCGGCTCGGCCAGGACGGACGCGAGTGCGTCCGGCTGCTCGGCACCTTCACCGACCTCGACGCCGCCACGGGGCCGTCGCGCCTGGATCGGCCCCGGCCGGCGCTGCCCGCGTTCGAGGACTGCGTCGACGCGACCACGCTCGCCGTCGAACGTGCCGCCCGCGGCGGGTTCGAGGCCCCTCCCGTGCTGCTGCGCTTCGACCACCGCATGCCCGAGGAACTGACCACGTGGGCCGAGGGCCGGCCCACGGGACGTGGCGAAATGGGGGGTCACCTGCGCTGGGCCGACGGTGCGCCCATGGACACGCTCGGAATCGTCGCGGCAGTCGACTGCTACCCGCCGGCGGTGTTCAACCTCGACGGAGCCGACCTCGGGTGGACGCCGACCATCGAGCTGACGGTCCAGGTGCGCAAGCGGCCCGCGCCCGGCTACCTGACGGCGTGGATGACGACGCAGGCGATCACCAACGGCTACCTCGAGGAGGACGGCGAGGTCTGGGACGCCGACGGCGACCTGGTCGCGCTGTCCCGCCAGCTCGCGCTCGCGGCACGACCGGCCCGGTGACGGCGCGGGCGGCCGCCGAACGGGCGGCCAGCGCCGAGCCCGGCCAGTACGCTCGCCAGGACCCGCGGGACGCCCTCAGAGGGCCGACCGACGGCCGCCTTCCCAAGGATCCGCCATGAGCTCGTCGCTCGTCCTCCCCGGTGACACGATGGACCTCGCCGAGGCCACCACCTCGGAGTCCGCGCTGCGTCGCTTCCTGCACGGGCTGCCGGGTGTCGACCAGGTCGGTGCCGAGAAGCGCGCCGCCACGCTCGCGACCCGGTCGATCAAGCGCGAGTCCAAGCTGTGGGCGCTCGACCTCGCGATCCGGATGGTGGACCTCACCACGCTCGAGGGCGCCGACACGCCCGGACGGGTCCGCTCGCTGTGCGCCAAGGCCCGGCGGCCCGATCCGAGCGACCCCGACGTGCCGCCGGTCGCGGCCGTGTGCGTCTACCCGGACCTCGTCCCCGTGGCGGTCGACGCCCTGGCCGGCACCGGCATCCACGTGGCATCGGTGGCGACCGCGTTCCCGTCGGGCCGGTCGAGCCTCGACATCAAGCTCGCTGACACCCGCGACGCGATCGACGCCGGCGCCGACGAGGTCGACATGGTCATCGACCGCGGTGCGTTCCTGTCGGGCCGCTACGGGCAGGTGCTCGAGGAGATCGTCGCGGTCAAGGACGCCTGCGGCGACCGCGCGCACCTCAAGGTCATCCTCGAGACCGGCGAGCTCGCGACCTACGACAACGTCCGGCGCGCGTCGTGGCTGGCCCTGGCCGGCGGCGGTGACTTCATCAAGACCTCGACCGGCAAGGTGTCCCCCGCGTCGACGCTGCCGGTGACGCTCGTCATGCTGGAGGCGGTGCGCGACTTCGCCCAGCTGACCGGCGAGATCCGCGGCGTGAAGTCGGCCGGGGGGATCCGCACCGCCAAGGACGCGATCCGCTACCTCGTGCTCGTCCACGAGATCGCCGGCGCCGACTGGCTGCATCCCGATCGCTACCGGTTCGGGGCATCGAGCCTGCTCAACGACCTGCTGATGCAACGTGCCAAGCAGCAGCACGGCGCCTACTGGACCGCCGACCGCGTCACGATCGACTAGCCGGCCAACGACGAGGAGAGCCGACCGATGGAGACCGAAGCCGCCGGGGGGCTCACGCTGCCCGGGATCGGGCTCGGGACGATGCGCCTCCACGGTGACACCTGCCACGAGGTCGTGGGCGCCGCGCTCGCGGCGGGCTACCGCCACCTCGACACGGCGCGCAAGTACGACAACGAGGCGGACGTGGGCGCGGCGGTGGCCGCCTCCGCCGTGCCCCGCGACCAGATCGTGGTCACGACCAAGCTGCCACCCGACGAGCTCGCCGCCGACGAGGTGGCACGCGCCACGGAGTCGAGCCTGGAGCGGCTCGGCACGGACTACATCGACCTGCTCCTGATCCACTGGCCCAACCCCGACGTCCCGCTGGCCGAGACCCTCGAGGCGATGGCGGCGCAGCGCGAGCGCGGCACGGTCCGCTCCATCGGTGTCGCGAACTTCCCGACCACGCTGCTGAAGGAGACGCTCGACACCGTCGACGGGCTGGTCACCGACCAGGTGGAGTACCACCCCTACCTCGGTCAGGCCGCGGTGCTCGACCTCGTGCGGGCCGAGCAGCTCGTACTCACTGCCTACTGCCCGCTGGCGCGTGGCGCGCTGCTCGACGACCCCGTGCTCGACGACGTCGCCGCCGGACAGGGCCGCACCGTCGCGCAGGTGGCGTTGCGGTGGCTCGTGCAGCAGGAGGGGGTGGTGGCGATCCCCGGCACCTCACGGGTCGAGCGGGTGCGCGAGAACATCGAGGTGCTCGACTTCACACTCACGGCCGACGAGATGACCGCCATTGGGGTGCTCGCACGCGGTCAGCGCATCGTGGACCCGCCCCACGCCCCGACCTGGGATGCGACCTGACACGCCGGCCGGAACGCCCGGGGCACGGGGAGTACGCTCGAGCCCATCACCCGCTGACGACAAGAAGGCGTCGATGAGCACGTCGAAGGTCCCGGCGACGTCCGGGGGCCACGTCCCGGACCTGGTCACCCCGACCTGGGAGTACGCGCCCGCGCCCGAGGCGCGCGACATCGTCACGATCCGCTCGTCGTACGGGCTGTTCGTCGACGGCGCGTTCGTCGACCCGGCCGAGGGGGGGTCGTTCAAGACGGTGTCGCCGGCCTCGGAGGAGGTCCTGGCCGAGATCGCCGAGGCGACCGAGCCGGACGTCGACCGGGCGGTGGCGGCGGCCCGCACCGCCTTCGGTGCCTGGTCGAAGCTGTCGGGCGCCGACCGGGGCAAGTTCCTGTTCCGGATCGCGCGGCTGATCCAGGAACGGGCGCGCGAGATCGCGGTGCTCGAGACGATCGACAACGGCAAGCCGATCCGCGAGACCCGGGACGTCGACATCCCCGCGGCGGCGGCCTGGTTCTTCTACCACGCCGGGTGGGCGGACAAGCTCGACTGGGCGGGCCTCGGCCCGAACCCTCGACCGCTCGGGGTCGCCGGCCAGGTGATCCCGTGGAACTTCCCGCTGCTGATGCTGGCGTGGAAGGTCGCGCCGGCCCTGGCGTGCGGCAACACGGTGGTGCTCAAGCCCGCCGAGACGACCCCGCTCACGGCCCTGCTGTTCGCCGAGATCTGCCAGCAGGCCGACCTGCCGCCGGGGGTGGTCAACATCCTCACCGGCGCCGGCGCCACCGGCGCCGCCGTGGTGGCCCACGACGACGTCGACAAGGTCGCCTTCACCGGATCGACCGAGGTCGGCAAGGCGATCCGGCGCCAGACCGCCGGGACGGACAAGCGACTCACGCTCGAGCTCGGCGGCAAGGCCGCGAACGTCGTGTTCGACGACGCGCCGATCGACCAGGCGGTCGAGGGCATCGTCGACGGCATCTTCTTCAACCAGGGCCACGTCTGCTGCGCAGGGTCCCGGCTGCTCGTGCAGGAATCGGTGCACGACCTGGTGGTCGACAAGCTCAAGCAGCGCCTCGGCACGCTGCGGCTGGGCGATCCGCTGGACAAGAACACCGACATCGGCGCGATCAACTCGTCGGAGCAGCTCCAGCGCATCACCTCCTACGTCGAGGGGGGCGAGGCCGAGGGCCTCGAGCGGTGGTCGCCGGCGTGCGAGCTGCCCGACACCGGCTACTGGTTCCCGCCGACGGTGTTCACCGGCGTGGGGACCTCGTCGACGATCGCCCGCGAGGAGGTGTTCGGCCCGGTGCTGTCGGTGCTGACCTTCCGCACGCCCGACGAGGCGGTCGCCAAGGACACGACGCTCGGCTACGGCGACACGGTACCCGTGCCCGCGT
>CAZSQF010000210.1:0-5393 GCA_964608935.1 uncultured Actinomycetota bacterium
GGGCCTGTGGGGCGCGGGGGGGGTGGCCCCGCGCCCCCGGGGGGGCGCCGGGGGGGCCCCCACCGCCGACCACGGACAGGAACGCCACCGCCGGGTGGAGCTCCAGGGTCGCGGCCGTGATGCGGGGGACGACCCAGTAGTTCTCGATCTGCTGGTAGACGGTGATGGCGACCAGGACCCAGATCATCTGCGGGAGCGAGTGCGCCAGGGCGACGAGCACCGGGAGCGCGCCGGCGAGGTAGGTGCCGATGGCGGGGATGAGCGACGAGATGAGGCCGACCCACACCCCGAGCGCGACCGGATAGTCCAGCCCGATCGCGGTGAACACGGCCACGTGGAACGCCGCCGACACGATCGCGGTGAGCACCCGGCTGTAGACGTATCCGCCCATCTTCGCGATCGCCAGCTCCCACAGCCCGAGCACGCGGACCTGGGTCCGGGGCTCGAGCCGGCTGGCGAGCCGGAAGCGCAGCCGTGGGCCGTCCGCGGCGAGGTAGAACGTCACGAGCCCGATCATTGCCAGCTGGAACGCCCCACCGAGGATGGTCTGGCCGAGCCCCAGCACCCCGCGTCCGAAGATCCCGCCCGGGGCGGCCAGCAGGGCGGGCAGCGCCCGGCGCTGCTCCTCGATCCATTCCGCGAAGGCGTCACCGGCCTCGCCCGGCAGCTGGTCAGCGAGGTCGGCAAGGTCCTGGAGCAGCGCCGGCGCACCGTCGATGAGGTTGCGAACCTGATCGGCCACCAACGGGGACATCGCGGCGATGAACCCGCCGAACAGCCCGAGCCCTGCCAGGAACACGAGCCAGGCGCCGATGCCGCGACGGATCCCGCGGCGGTGCAGCCACTGCACCGCCGGCTCGACCGCGAACGACAGGAACAGGCTGATGACCACGATCGCGAACAGTCCGCGCAGCTGTGCGAACACGGCACCGACGGCCTGGGCGAGCAGCAGCCCGCCGGCGACGCCCATCGCGATCGGCAGTGCCCAACCGGACCGCCAGCCGGCAGGACGCCAGCGTCGGCGTGCCCTGCCCGCGCCCGTCTCCATCGGGTGGGACAGGTCAGCCGGTTCGTCGTCGCGTGTCACGCCGCGACCGTACTCCCGCCGGTCGCCCGGGCCGTGGCACCGCCCCCGGTACGCTCGGCCGGGCCTCCTCCCTTACCTCGAGTCGTGAACGTGCCCCAACCGCCCGGCGGCGCCGATCTCCGGTCCGGCGCCGCCTCCTCCGCGAGCCGCGTCGCTGCCGTGGCGCCCGCGGCGCGTGCGCCGGCGATCGAGGTGCGAGGGCTGACCAAGCGGTACGGGGCGACGGTGGCGGTCGACGGGCTCGACCTCGTGGTCGCACCGGGCGAGACCCTGGCGCTGCTCGGCCCCAACGGCGCCGGCAAGACCACCACCGTGGAATGCTGCGAGGGCTATCGCGTGCCGGATGCGGGCACGGTGCGCGTCCTCGGCCTCGACCCGCGCCGAGACGCGCGCCGGCTCAAGCCCCGGATGGGGGTCATGCTCCAGGACGGTGGTGTCTACCCGCTGGCGCGTCCGGCCGAGGTGCTGCGGCTGTTCGCGCGGTTCCACACCGACCCGCTCGATCCGGACGCGCTGCTCGAGCGGGTCGGGCTCGCCGACGCCCGTCGCACCCGCTTCCGTGACCTGTCGGGCGGCCAGAAGCAGCGGCTGTCGCTGGCGCTCGCCCTCGTCGGCCGGCCCGAGGTCGTCTTCCTCGACGAACCGACCGCCGGGCTCGACCCGGCGGCCCGGCGCCGCACCTGGGCCCATGTCGAGGAGCTCCGGACGGCCGGGGTGACGGTGGTGCTGACCACCCACCTGCTCGACGAGGCGGAGCACCTCGCCGACCGGGTCGGGATCGTCGACCGTGGCCGGCTGGTCGCGCTCGGCACGCCCGACGAGCTCACGCACGGTGACCGCGGCGAGGTCGAGTTCTCGGCGGTGGCCGGGCTCGACGTGCGCGCCATCACCGCGGCGGTGGGTGCGCCGGTCGAGGAGGTCCGCGCGGGCCGCTACGTGATCCGTGCCGACAACCACCCGACGCTGGTCGCGCGACTGGCCGCGTGGCTCGAGGAGCGGGGCGTGGCGCTTGGCGAGCTCCAGGCCGGCAAGCGCAGCCTCGAGGACGTGTTCCTGCGCATCACGGCCGACCGCCCGCCACCGGTCGGCGTCGACGAGGACGCACGATGACCGCGACCGACACGCGCGCCGCCCGGCGGGTCCCGCTCGGCTCGGCCGTCGTGGCGCAGGCCTGGATGGAGCTCAAGCTGCTCGTCCGTGCCGGCGAGAGCCTCATCGTCACCCTCGGCATCCCGCTCGGCATCCTCGGGTTCTTCTCCGTCGTGGACGTGCTGCCGACCGGGGACCGGACGTCGGTGGACTTCCTCGTCCCCGGCGTGCTCGCGATCTCGGTGGCGGCCACGGGTCTCGTGGCGGTGTCGATCCAGACCGCCTTCGAGCGCAAGTACGGCGTGCTCAAGCGGCTCGGTGGCACCCCCCTGCCGCGGTGGGCGTTCCTCCTGGCCAAGGGGCTGGCCGTCGCGGCCCTGCTGGCGGTCCAGACCGGCCTGGTGGTGGCGCTGGCGGTCGGCGCGCTCGGATGGCAGCCGGCCGGGGGGGCGGTCGTCGCCCCGCTGGCGGTCCTGCTGGGCGCGATCACCTGCACGGCCCTGGGACTGCTGCTCGCCGGCACGCTGCGTGCCGAGGCGACCCTCGCGCTGTCGAACGCGCTGTTCCTCGTCCTGCTCGTCATCTCGGGCGTGACCTTCGACGCCGCGACGCTTCCCGACGAGCTGGCTGCCGTGGGGCGGGCACTGCCCGTCGGGGCGCTCGGGCAGCTCCTGCGCGTCGCGTTCGACGGCGCCGGCGTGGCGACCGGACCACTGCTCGTGCTCGCCGGGTGGGGCGTGGCCGCCATCGCCCTGTCGGCCCGTCTGTTCCGCTGGGAGCCGTAGCGGCCGGCAGCCGCCCGCGCGGCGTCGGAGCGACGGAGATCAGGTTGGGTCGGACACCTTGGGAACGGCTAGGCTCCGGCCCCGATGGTGGGTCGAGGCACACACTGGCTGGCCTCCCAGGTGGTCCTGGTGCCACGGTGACAGCCGTCGAGAGCCGCAAGGAGACATCACGGTGCGCGACAGGATCGCCCGGCGTGCTGCGGGGAGGCGCCGCTCCCGTCTGACGGTCGTGGTGTCCGCCCTGGCGCTCCTCGCGAGCGCCTGCTCCGGTGACCAGAGCGCCATGCACCCCCGTGGCCCCTTCGCCCAGGCCCCGCACGACCTCATCGTGCCCGTGTTCTGGCTCGCGCTGGTCGTGTTCGTCCTGGTCCAGGGCCTGATCATCTACGCGGTGATCAAGTTCCGGCAGCGCGGCGAGGACGACGACGAGCTGCCGAAGCAGGTGCACGGCAACACGCGCCTCGAGATCGTGTGGACCGTGATCCCCGCACTGATCCTGGCGGTGATCGCCGTGCCGACCGTGCAGGGGATCTTCGCGCAGATGGGGGAGCCCGAGGACGACTTCCTCACCGTCGAGGTCATCGGTCACCGCTGGTGGTTCGAGTTCTACTACCCGGACTGGGACATCTACACCGCCAACGAGCTGGTGATCCCCGTCGACACGCCCGTCCGGCTCGAGATGACGGCTGCGGACCCGGCCCGTGACCCGTCGGAGGGCGTGATCCATTCGTTCTGGATCCCGGCGCTCGCCGGCAAGCAGGACCTCGTCCCGGGCCAGACGACCTTCCTCAACCTCCAGGCCGACGAGCCGGACCGCTACATCGGCTCGTGCGCCGAGTACTGCGGCCTGTCCCACGTGAACATGCGCATCCGGGCCGAATCGAAGACCCCGGCCGACTTCGAGGCCTGGGTGGCCAACCAGACCCAGCCCGCGCCCGACCCCGATCCCGGGTCGCTTGCGGCCGAGGGCGCGGAGCTGTTCGGGTCGCTCGACGACGGCCGCCAGAGCTGCGTGCAGTGCCACCAGATCTGGGGCGGCGACGCGGCCCGGGCGCCCAACATCGGCCCCGACCTGACCCACCTGATGAGCCGCGACGAGTTCGCCGGGGCGATCCACGACCTGAACGAGGACAACCTGCGCGACTGGCTGCGGGACCCGACCGCGATGAAGGCGATGCAACCCGAGCGGGGCATCGGCATGCCCGACCTGAACCTGACCGAGGAAGAGATCGACGCGCTGGTCGCCTACCTGATGACCCTCGAGTGACCCGACCGACACGTTGACCTGACGGGGCGGCGTCGAACCCGCCCGCGTGAGGGGAGGACATCCGCTGATGGCGAGCTCCACGACGGGATCGCGGAGCCTGTTCTCGCGCCCGACGG
Organism: uncultured Actinomycetota bacterium; assembly: GCA_964608935.1. Taxonomy (GTDB): domain Bacteria; phylum Actinomycetota; class Nitriliruptoria; order Nitriliruptorales; family Nitriliruptoraceae; genus CAZSQF01. The sequence continues at coordinate 4,345 of CAZSQF010000210.1, forward strand.
CCGAGACGGGCTGGACCAGTTGGCTGACGACGACCGATCACAAGAAGATCGGGATCCTGTACTTCGTCACGACGCTGGTGTTCTTCTTCCTCGGCGGGGTCGAGGCCAGCCTGATCCGCGTCCAGCTCGCGCAGGCCGAGCTCGGGGTGATGACCGAGGAGGTCTACAACCAGGTCTTCACGATGCACGGCATCACGATGGTGTTCCTCGTCGTGATGCCGATGTCGGCGGCGTTCTTCAACTACATGATCCCGTTGATGATCGGCGCCCGTGACGTCGCCTTCCCGCGGCTCAACGCCTTCAGCTACTGGGTGTATCTGTTCGGCGGCATCTTCCTGTACTCGAGCTTCTTCCTCGGCGGTGCTCCCAACGCGACCTGGGTGGGCTACGCGCCGCTGTCGACCGACGCGGTCTCGAACATGGCCTTCTACGCCGTCGGGCTCCAGATCGTGGGCCTGAGCTCGCTGGCGGCGGCCGTCAACTTCATCACGACGATCCTGAACATGCGGGCACCGGGCCTGACGTTCATGCGGCTGCCGGTGTTCGTGTGGATGTCGATGATCACGAATTTCCTGCTGCTGTTCGCGATCCCGATCATCGCGGTCGCGCTGTTCATGCTCCAGTTCGACACGGTGTTCGGCGCCCAGTTCTTCCAGCCCGCCACCGGCGGCGACCCGATCCTGTGGCAGCACCTGTTCTGGCTCTTCGGGCACCCCGAGGTCTACATCATGATCCTCCCGGCGATGGGGATCGTGTCGGAGATCCTGCCGGTCGGGTCGCGCAAGCCCCTGTTCGGCTACGCGGCGGTGGTGTTCGCCGGCGCCGCGATCGCCTTCATCGGCTTCGGGGTGTGGGCCCACCACATGTTCACCTCGGCGATCGGCCCGGTCGCGCGGTCCGCGTTCGCGCTGTCCACGATGTTCATCGCGGTGCCGACGGGCATCAAGATCTTCAACTGGGTGTTCACGATGTGGGGCGGCAAGCTGCGCTTCCACACCCCGATGCTGTTCTCGATCACTGTGAGCCAGCTTCACTACACAACCCTGCGG
>CAZSQF010000211.1:0-5361 GCA_964608935.1 uncultured Actinomycetota bacterium
GATCGAGTCCTTGCCGCCGCTGAACAGCAAGACCGGCCGCTCACGCTCGGCAGCGGTCTCGCGCATGATGTGGATGCCCTCGGCCTCGAGGGCCCGCAGGTGCGAGAGCTGAGTGGGCATCGTTCCGTCGGTGGCGGCGAACGTGGAACGGGCAGAGGGTAGGGACCTTACCGGCGGCCCGGACCCCCAGGATCCGAAACGAGGGATAGGGTCCGCGTCCTCCCGACCGGCGCGGTCGCCGAGAAGGCGGAGCACGTGGCCACCGATCCCCGCGGGCAGCTGCCCGACTGGACGCTGACCGGCATCCAGCGCTCCGACCTCGACCTGCTGGTCACCGGCGGCTTTGCCCCGCTGGTCGGCTTCCACACCCGCGCCGAGGCGCAGGCGGTGGCCGATGCGGGCGAGCTCCCGGACGGCACGCCCTGGCCGGCGCCGGTCACGCTCGCCGTCGACGTGCAGACCGCCGACCGGGCGGCCGACGCCGGTCGGCTCGCGCTGCGCGACGAGGAGGGGACGCTGCTGGCCGTGCTCACCGTCACCGACCGGTGGGACGGCCCGGCGGGGGCCGGGCTCGGTGGCCCGGTCGAGGGGATCCGAGCCTCAGCGCGGTGGGACTTCGCCGAGCTGCGCCGCCCCGTGTCGGCCGTCCGCGACGAGGTCGCCGCGTCGGGCCGGCCCGCCGTGCTCGCCGCACAGCCGCCCGGTCCCGTCAACGCCCAGACCGCGGCGCGGTGGGGTCGGGCCGCCGCCGCGCTCGATGCGACGCTGCTCGTGCTCGCACCCGTCGGGGCGGATGCCGACCACGTGCACGTCCCCCGCGTCCGCGCCTACCGGCGGCTGGTCGGGCACCTCCCGGCCGACGCGCGGCTGCGGCTGCTGGCGTCGGCGCGCGACCCCTACGACCCGGAGGCGGCGGCGCTGCACGCCGTCGTGGCGCGCAACGCCGGCGCGACCCACCTCGTGGTCCACTCGCCGATCGACGCGGCGGCGGTCGAGCGCATGGGCCTCGTCCCCGTCGACCCGGAGACGTTCGCCGCGGACGACGACCCGCCGCCGGATCAGTTCCACGACGACGTGGCCGCGGAGCTCGCGGCGGGGGACCCGCCCCCACGCCGGCGCGGGCTCGTGCTCCTGCTGACCGGGCTGTCGGGGTCGGGCAAGTCGACCGTCGCCAAGGTGGTGGCGGCCCGGGTCATGGAGGCGGGGGACCGTCGGGTGACGCTGCTCGACGGGGACCTCGTCCGACGCCACCTGTCGAGCGAGCTCGGGTTCTCGCGGGATCACCGCGACCTCAACGTCCGCCGCATCGGCTACGTCGCGAGTGAGATCGCCAAGCACGGTGGCGTCGCGATCTGTGCCCCGATCGCCCCCTACGACGCGACCCGCCGCGACGTGCGGCGCATGATCGAGGACGTCGGCGGACGGTTCGTGCTGGTCCACGTCGCCACGCCGCTGGCGGTGTGCGAGGCCCGCGACGCCAAGGGGCTTTACGCCCGGGCCCGCGCGGGCGAGCTGACGGGGTTCACCGGCGTGGACGACCCCTACGAGGACCCGACCGACGCCGAGGTCGTGGTGGACACGAGCGAGCTCGCCCCGACCGAGGCGGCGGCGCTGATCGTGGCCCACCTCGCCGCCCAGGGCCTGCACGACCCCGCCGCGTGAGCCGCGCCCGCCGCGTCAGCCCCACACCAGCGGCACGACGACCAGGGTCGTGACGAGCACGGCGCCCGCCAGCGGCAGACCCAGGCGCCAGTAGTCACCGAACCGGTAGCCGCCGAGCCCGTAGACGATGGTGTTGGTCTGGTAGCCGATCGGGGTCAAAAACGATGCCGAGGCGGCCAGCGCGACCGCGACGGCGAACCCGGTCGGGTCGAAGTCGACCCGCTCGGCAGCGTCGATCGCGACCGGAACCATCAGCGCGGCCGCGGCGACGTTGGTGACCATCTCGGTCAGCACGAGCGTGCCGAGCACGACGAGCGCGAGCGCGACCAGCGGCCCGGTCGCCGACGCCGCGCGGGCCACCGCGCCCGACAGCACCGCCGCGAGCCCGGACGCCTCCATCGCGGCGCCGAACCCGATCGCGGAGGCGACGATGAGCAGGACGTCCCGGTCGAGCGCGTCCAGGGCGCGCCGGAACGAGATCGCCCGCGACAGGACCAGGACGCTGCACGCCAGCAGCACGGCCGTGACGATCGGCAGCAGCCCCGTCGCGGCGAGCGCCACCATCAGGACCACGGCCCCGATGGTGAGCCAGCGGTAGGGGTCGCGGGCGGACGGCGCCCCGGCCTCGAGCGGGACGACGACGGCGAAGTCCCGCTCGCCCTGCCAGCGGTCGTGGAACGCCCCGTCGGCGAGCACCAGCAGGGCGTCGCCGGCGTGCAGGGTGACCTCGCCGAGCTTGCCGCCGACCCGCTCGCCGGCGCGGTGCACGGCGATCACGGCGCCGCCGTAGCGGCCGCGGAACGACGCCCCCTTGAGGGTGGATCCGACCAGTGGCGAGCTCGCGCCGAGCACGACCTCGACCAGCTCGTGGCCCTGGCCGCCGAGCAGCGCCGTCTGCGCGTCCTCGGCCTCGACCAGCCCGGGTCGCTCCAGCAGGTCGCAGACCTGGTCGATCCGACCGACGAACACGAGCTCGTCGTCGGCGAGCAGCAGGGTGTCGGGCGCCACCGGCGCGATCTCGTGGCCCTCACGCACGATGCTGGCGAGGTAGGTCGTCTCGAGGTCGCGCAGGTCGGCGTCCGCGACCGTGCGGTGATCGACGTCCCCGTCGGCGAGGACCCGCAGCCGCAGCGTGTAGTCGCGCTCGTGGCCGGCAATGCGCTCGTGCGGGCTGCGACGGTCGGGCAGGAGCCGGGGACCGAGCAGGATGACGAGCCCGACGCCGACCACCGCGACCGGCACGCCGGCGGGGGTGATGTCGAAGAACCCGAACGCGGGCCGGCCCGAGGCCTGGAGCACGCCGGACACCACCAGCGTGGTCGAGGTCCCGATCGTGGTGAGCAGCCCTCCGAGGATGGCCGCGAACGACAGCGGCATCAGCAGGTGCGAGGTCGCCACGCCCCGCCGCTCGGCCCAGCTGCGCACGATCGGTGCGGCGGTGGCGACCAGCGGGGTGTTGTTGAGCACCCCGGACAACGCCGTCACCGGCGGCAGCAGCCGCACCAACGCCCCACGGCTGCCGCCGCTGCCGTCACCCAGGATCGAGGTGAGGACCCGGTCGAGCCCGGCACGGTCCCGGACCGCGCGCGCGACGACGAACAGGCCCGCGATGCTGATGGTGGCCGGGCTCGAGAAGCCCACGAACGCTCTCTCGGGCGGGAGCACGCCGACCAGGACGAGCAGCACCAGCCCGCCGAGCATGATCCCGGCCGGCGACGCCATCTCACGGACCAGCGCGACGATGACCAGCACGAAGACCGCGAGGGCGACGACCGCCGCCACCTCCATCTGCGCCTCCCGGCCGGGCCGCCGCCGACCTGCAGCCGCCCGCAGGCTAATGGGAGCCCGGCGTCACCGGTCGGCCAGGACCTCGTCCCCGTCGGGAAGCTCCCGGCCGAGCGTCGCGGAGAAGTCCTCGACCGGCAGCAGCACCTCGGCACCCCCGCTGGTGACGTGCTCCCGGACCGGCAGCGACACGCGCCGGACGTCGTCCGACTCCACGTCGCGCAGCGACCAGGTCAGCCCGGCGGCCCGCGCCAGCGACAGCGAGTCCGACACCTTCATCGACCCGGCCACCCCGGCGGCGAGCGCCCGGACCTGCCCGAGGGAGCCGAGGTCCCCCACGCGTTCGAGTGCCTGGAGCATGACCTCCTGCTGCCGCTGGATGCGGCGCAGGTCGTCCATGTCGGGCTTCGTCCGCCAGCGTCCGTCGACGTACTCCTGCGTCGAGCGCGAACGCACCCAGGCCAGGGTGTCCTCGCCGCCGGCCGTGACACAACCCGAGGGCAGCTCCAGCTCGGCCCGTTCGTCGCGGACGCGGTGCTCGTTGCAGATCTCGATCCCACCGAGCGCGTCGATCACCTCGGTGAAGCCATCGAAGTCGACCCGGAGGTAGTGGTCGATGGCGATCGAGGTGAAGTCCTGCACCATGATCGCCATCAGCTCGGGGCCGCTCACCTGCGGACCGCAGCCGGCGAGGCCGGCGTTGATGCGGCTTCGGCCGCCAGTGCACGGGTTGTCGATCCACAGGTCGCGGGGCAGCGAGAACAGGATCGGCGCGGACCCGTCGTCGGGGACCAGCCCCACCAGGATGACGTCGGCGCGTCCCGGCTCGCCCGGGCGGGCGTCGCTGCCGAGCACGAGGAAGCTCTCGAAGCCCGGTCTGCGCCAGTCGAGGTCGGGCTGGTCGTCGGGGAGGTCGGGGCCAGGGTCCGGCTCCACCTCGGCAGCCGGGTCGTCGGTCTGCGGATCGCGGTCGAGGTCGAGCGCGGCACGTCCCCGATCGGGGTCGAAGTCCTCCCGCTCGGTCGCGCCGAGCGCCCCGAACACGACATACCCGCCGCCGACCACGAGGACGAGCAGGCCCGCCAGGCCGGCCAGAACCCAGGCCGTGATGCGATGCCGCACGGTCTGCGTGATCCCTTCGACGGCGGTCTGGCCCCTGGTCCGCGGACCCCGTGGCGCGTGTGGTCCAGCCGGTCGAGACCCCGACCCCAGGCTAGCGACCCTCGAACCCATCCGAGCCGTCGAGCCCGGCCGGGTCAGCCGCCGGCGCCCTTCGGGATACGGGGGTCGAGCCCCTCGAAGCCCGCGAGGTACCCGGCCCGCTCGCGCTTGAGGTTCGCCACGATCTGGTCGTGCTCCTCGCGGCGGCCCTGACGCTCGTAGAGGCGACGCGGCTGGAGCAGCTCGGGGTCGTCGAAGCCGGGGATGTCGGCCGCGACCAGGTAGCCGAAGTCGGGATCCTCGTCCCAGGTGATCGTGCCGTCGACGATGCCGTGCTGCACCGCGGCCGAATGCGGGATGCCGACCTTCTTGGAGCGGTCGTCGCCGTCGGGCCCACCGACCCGACCGGTGTTGAACAGGTAGACCTCGAGGTCGAACGTGTCGAGCAGCTCGAGGAAGCGGTTGCCCATCGACGCCTCGCCCTCGAACCAGAACGGGTTGGTGCCGGGCACCCGCAGGTTCCTGCCCGCCTCGGAGGCACCACCCGCCGAGGTCCCCTTGGTCTCGCCGAGCATGAAGTAGTAGGCGGCCTGTTCGGGGTGGAGCCGGGCGACGGCCGGGATGATGGTCTCGTTGCGGTTGAGGATGAACAGGTAGCGGGCACGCGGCAGGTCGCGCGGGTCGCGATGGCGGATGCCCTCGAGGCCGAACGTGCACCGGCCGTTGGCGGTGTAGTCGGTGTCGAAGAAGTCG
>CAZSQF010000212.1:0-5338 GCA_964608935.1 uncultured Actinomycetota bacterium
GCGCCGGCGTCGTCGAGCCCCTCCGCCCCGAAGCGGATCGCACCGAGCGCCGCGGTGGCGCGCTCGACCACGTCGCGCCCCGTGTCGGTGATCTCGGCGAGCACGGCCCGACCGTCGGTCGGGTGCGAGACGCGGCGGACGTACCCGGCCGCTTCGAGCCGGTCGACGGCGTTGGTCACCGATGCGGCGTGGACCTGGAGCCGCTGACCCATCTTGCCGAGCGGCAGCGCACCGCGTCGGGAGAAGTGCAGCAGCACCAACGCCTCGTAGCGCGCGAAGGTGAGCCCGAACGGCCGCAGGACGTCGTCGACCCGACCCAGCAGGATCTGATGGACACGCGTGATCGAGGTCACCGCCGCCATCGCGTCCGGCTCCGGCCACCCGTGAGCGCGCCAGTTGTCGTGGGCCTCGGTGATCGGATCGAACGCGAGCCTGGGGTTGCCCACCTCGACCTCCACCTCGGATGTCGCCGGTCGCGCCGGCTGACGGAAGCCTACGGGGCGAGCCGGGCCAGCCACGGAACGCGGGTAGGCTCCCGGCGGATCGATCGAGGACGGACGTGCTCTACGAGGACCGCTCCGACGCGGAGCTGGTGGAGCGGGCGCAGCAGGGTTGGGCCCCCGCCTTCGCCGTGCTGCTGCACCGGCACGGCGCGCTGGTGCGCGCCGCGGTGGCCGACGATCCCGACCCGACGGGCGCGGTGATCGAGACCTATGTCCGCGCGATGCGTCGGCTCGGCGACCACGACCCCGCGGACCCGATCGTGCCGTGGCTGCTCGAGCTGGCCGGCGCAGAAGGCCCGCCGCAGGAGCCCGTCCCCCCGCTCGACGAAGACGAGCTGGACGAGGTCTGGGCCGAGCTCGACCTGCGGTGGCCCAACGGACGCACGCCACTGCGGATTCCCCGGCCGGTGCGCCTGGGCGCGGTCGTGGTGGCGCTGGTGGCGCTGTCGGCGCTGGTCCCCACCCTGCTCCTGGCCGATGAGCGCGACGAGGAGGAGCAGCCGTTCCCCGAGCTCCAGGCGTTCCCGATCGAGCCCGAGGTCGAGGAGACCGAGGAGCCCGTCGAGGAGCCCGACGACTTCGACTTCGAGGAGCTGCCGACCTTCGAGTTCCCGATCGAGGAGGAGGAGCCCGAACCCGAGCCCCCGCCACCGCCGCCGGAGCCCGAGCCCGAGCCCGAGGAGCCCGAAGAGCCCGAGGAACCGGAGGAACCAGAGGAGCCCGAAGAACCAGAGGAACCGGAGGAGCCAGAGGAGCCCGAGGAGCCAGAGGAGCCAGAGGAGCCCGGCGACGGGGAGGATGACGAGGACGACGCCGAGCAGGCACAGGGCGACGGGCAGGCCGAGGGCGAGGAATGACCGAGCCTGCCCCCGAGCCCGACGCCCTCGATGCGGGCCAGCGTGGACTCGAGGACATGGACCTCGAGGCGTTCCGTCGTCACGGCCACGAGGTGATCGACTGGATCGCCGACTACCTCGCCCGTGTCGGCGAGCTCCCCGTCCTGGCCCGGACCAAGCCCGGTGAGATCCGTGCCGATCTCCCGCCTGCTCCGCCGCGCTCCCCGGAACCGTTCGAGACCGCGCTGCGCGACCTCGACCAGGTGCTGCTGCCGGGGGTCACCCATTGGAACCACCCGGCCTTCCATGCCTACTTCGCCATCACCGGCTCGGGACCGGGGATCCTCGGCGAGGCCCTGATCGCGGCGCTCAACGTCAACGGCATGCTGTGGCGCACCTCGCCGGCGGCCACCGAGCTCGAGGAGGTGGTGCTCGACTGGCTGCGCCAGCTGCTCGGGCTGCCCGACATCTTCCGCGGCGTCATCTTCGACACCGCGTCCGTGGCCACGCTCGTCGCGCTGGCGGCGGCCCGTGAGCAGGCCGATCTCGACGTGCGCCAGCGTGGCATGACCGGGCGGCCCGACCTGCCCATGCTGCGCGTCTACACCTCCGAACAGGCGCACTCGTCGGTCGAGAAGGCCGCCATCACCCTGGGGCTCGGCCGGGACGGCGTCCGGCTGATCCCGACCGACGACGACTACCGGATGGACCCCGACGCGCTGTCGGACGCGGTGCGCGAGGACCTGCGCTTCGGCTACCGCCCGATCGCGATCGTGCCCACGGTGGGCACGACCTCGACCACATCGGTCGACCCCGTCGCCGCGATCGCCGACGTGCGCGACGAGCTCGTCGAGGAGCTCGGCCATGATCTCTGGCTCCACGTCGACGGCGCCTACGGCGGGATGGCGGCGCTGTGCGACGAGCTGCGGTGGGTCCTCGACGGCGTGGAGCGGGCCGACTCGTTCGTGACCAACCCGCACAAGTGGCTGTTCACCCCCATCGACTGCTCGGCGTTCTTCGTGCGTGACGCCGAGGTGCTGACGCGGGCGTTCTCACTGATCGTGCCCGAGTACCTCACGACCGACGACGAGGGCGTCACCGACTACATGGACTGGGGCGTGCAGCTCGGCCGCCGCTTCCGCGCCCTCAAGCTGTGGCTCGTGATCCGCTACTTCGGGGCCGACGGGCTCGCCGACCGGATCCGCCACCATGTCGCCCAGGCCCAGCGCGTCGTCGCCTGGGCACAGGCGCACGCCGAGGTCGAGGTGCTGGCTCCCGTGCCGATGTCCACGGTGTGCTTCCGGGCGCGACCGGCCTCCCTCCGCGGTGACGAGGTCGCGCTGGCGGCGCTCAACCGTCGCTGGCTCGACGGGATCAACGCGTCGGGAGCCGCCTTTCTGTCGCACACCGAGCTCGACGGCCGGTACGTCCTCCGGCTGGCCACCGGCAACCTGCGCACGACCGACGACCGGCTCGATGCGACCCTGCGGCTGCTCGACGAGCAGCTCGAGGCCGTGCTCGACACCTGAGGATGCGGGCCGGCGCGTCCGCTTTGGCTACGCGGTCTCGCGGAACGGTCGATGCACCGGGGCGTCGTCCCGTAGCGCAGCCGCCACGATGTCGACGGTGGGGGTGCCGTGGGACAGCACGCGCTGGTGGAAGCCGCGCACGTCGAAGTCCGACCCGTCTCGCTTCTCGACCTCGGCCCGCAGGTCACCGACCTCCTCGCCACCGACGAAGTAGGAGCACAGCTGGCCCGAGGTCACCTTGGCGCGCACGAGCTTGCCCTCCGCCTCGGCCCGTTCCTGGAACGCATCGCCGACGAGCAGGTCGAGCGCCTCGTCGTCGCGGAGGTCGCCGGCGTGCAACCCGACGTCGAGCAGCGCGTTGGTCGCGATGCGCAGCTCGAGCTTGCGCTGGGTGATCCGGTAGTCGTCGGCCGGCACCGACGAGGTCCCGTCCTCGCCGAAGCCCGCGGCGGCCACCTCCCGCTCGATGTACACGGCCCAGCCCTCGGCGAAGGCGGGACGGGTCAGCAGTCGCCGCGCCAGGCGCGGATGCTGCGACGCATGCTCGAGCTGGACGAAGTGGCCGGGGTACCCCTCGTGGATCGCCAGCGACCGCAGCTGCGCCGGGGTGTACTCGCGCAGGAACGACGTCGCCTCCTCCTCGCTCCACCGCTCGGGGACCGGGGACAGGTAGTAGGTGCAGCCGGCCTCGGGCTCGAGCGGCGGCGCCTGGGTGATGAAGGCGACCGCGATGCCCTGGAGGTAGGGCGGCACCTCGGTCACGGTGAGCCGCTCAGCCGGTGGGACGTCCGTCAGCCCGGCCCGGACGGCGAAGGCGCGCGCTTCCTCGACCGCTCGTCGCGCTTCGGGCACGAGCTCGTCGCGCGCGACCGCGCGGTCGGACACCGAGCGCAGCACCCGGCGGATGCGCTCACGCCGGTCGGCCGGGACCGGTTCACCGGGGAAGCGCGCGGACCAGCTCGACGCGGCCAGCTCGGCCATCTCCGCGCAGACCTGGTCGAGCCAGCTGCGTGCGCGCTGCTCGATGACCGACGGGTCCATGACCGTCCCCAGTGCCGCCCGCAGGGTCACCTCGTGATGCTCGGGGCCGAGTCGCCAATCGGCCCCCGGTTCGTCGCCGAGCTCGTCGAGGAGTGCGCCGTACGCCTCGAGGCCCTCCGCCGCCACCTCGCCCGCGTCCCGTGCATGGGTGACGTCGACGCCGAGCCGTTCCGCGCGACGAGGCAGCTCGTCGCGCACCAGGGCGATCAGGCCGGGAAGGCGTTGCAGTGCGACGTCGAGATGCGGCTCGGGCGAGGAGACGAGCAACGAACCGGCCTGTTCCAGCAGCACGGGCACGCGACGGGCACGGGAGGCCGCCGCCTCGAGTCGGCGGCGTTGCTCGGCGACGTCCACGTCGGTGCGCCGCAGCAGTTCGTGGAGACCGGACGAGACGGTCTCGAGCGCCGCCAGCGGATCGAGCACGTACCGCGGTCGGACGTCGAGGAGGAAGCGGCGGTATTCGAGCTCGTCGGCCAGCAGGCGCAGGTCGTCGCGTGCCTCTCGCTCCGCTCCGCCCGGAGCGGACGGCGTCGCGTCGAGCACCGCGGCGACCTCGGCCGCGAGCACCGCGAGGTCACGGCTGCGCGCGGCGAGGGCGGTCGGCGCGAGGTCGGGCAGGGCCGTATCCCGGTCGGTCAGGCCGATCCGGGTCGCTTCGACCGGCGCGTGCTCGCGCAGATGGTCGACGTAGCGCCGCACCAGGTGGTCGGCGTGGGCGAACAGGTCAGGCAACCGCGCACTCCTGTCGATCATCTGGCCGGCGAACGACGACGCTAGTAGGAACCCGCACCACGTCCTTGCCCATCCGGACGAGGCGCCGCCAACCGGGCCGGTTCGGGCCGGGTTGATACGCTGGGGAAGGCCCGCCGGTCGTCGCGGGCCCTGCACACTCCGAATTCTTCCCACATCCCTTCCGACGACGACATGAGCCGCGACCACCAGGCGTGTACATCACCCGTTGACGCCGGAGGTCGCCCAGACGAGAGATCTCCGTGACCAAGACCTTCCGAGACCTGGGCGTCGACGCCGACATGTCCGACGCCCTCACCGAGCAGAACATCATCAGTCCCTTCACCATCCAGGAGCTCACGCTCCCCCTCGCCTTCGGGGGGCACGACCTCATCGGTCAGGCACGCACCGGAACCGGCAAGACCCTGGCCTTCGGGCTGCCCCTGCTCCAGGCCATCGATCCGGGGCGCCGGGAGACCCAGGCACTGGTCGTGGTCCCGACCCGCGAGCTGTGCGTGCAGGTCCACGACGACCTCACCATCGGCGAGCGCCGCGGCATCACCTCGATCAGCGTCTACGGCGGCGTCGCCTACGAGCCGCAGATCGAGGCGCTGACGTCGGGCGTCCACGTCGTCGTGGGCACGCCGGGCCGGCTCCTCGACCACCTCAACCGCGGCAACCTCGACCTGTCGAAGGGGTC
>CAZSQF010000213.1:0-5337 GCA_964608935.1 uncultured Actinomycetota bacterium
GGCCAGGTGTCGGTCTCCATCGGCGGATAGGTGATCCTGCCGGTCTCGACCGCCTCGCCGATGCCAGCCCGGGCGTCAGCAGGGTCGATGTCGGCCACGGTCAGGTCGGGATCGTCGTCGTCGGCCAGCTGTGTGATCGCCGCCTCGGCCGGCCCCGGATGGACGAATCCGTCGGCGACGACGGTGCCCAGCTCGTGATCCACGGTGACCACGATGGTCAGGGGCTGCCCACCCGCGGTTCGGACCCCGACGACCAGCAGGTCGACGTGCCCTAATAGGAGCCTCCGGGTCGTCCGGTCCGACGTGCGTGGGCCGGCCTGAGCCTTCGTTTGGGCGAGCGGTGCGGTCGTGACGCCATTCGAGTCGGGTCGGTGCATGACGGTGTCCTCTACCTCGATCGGTCGCGGCCGGTGCCGACCGCGTCCAACCAGCTTCGGATCGGCCAGTTGCAACGCGCTTGCACGCAGCTTGGACCAACGGCTCAGGCGTCTGTTCCGCTCAAGCCGCACCCAAGCCGTCCCCATGAATGCCCTTCCAGGATCAGGACGACCTGGAGGGACGCGATGGACTCGCACCGAGACATCGATGCCGGCGATCCTGCCGCCGATACCGCTGATCTGACGGACGCGGATGCATTCGGCCGCTGGTACGACGAGCACTGGCATCGCGCCGTGGCGTATGCCATACGCCTGACTGGCGACGCTGCGCTGGCCGAGGATCTCGCCGCGGATGCGCTGGCCCGAGCCTGGCAGCGGTGGCACATCATCGGAACGCCTGAGCGGCCGTGGGCCTATGTGGCGACGAGCATCCACAACCTCGCCGTCAGCCACTTCCGACGTGCCGACCGGCAGCGGGGTCACCTCGCGCAGCTCGACAGTCCGGTGACGCCGTCGCCCGAGGCAGGCGTCGTCGACCGCCAGATGGTTCGCGGGGTGCTGCGGTTGCTGCCCGACAGCGAACGCGCGGCGGTGGCGCTGCACTACCTCGACGACCTCGCAGGGCCCGACGTCGCCCGACGACTGTCGGTACGCCCGGCGACGGTTCGCAGCCAGCTGCACCGCGCCCGCCGCCGGGTTTCCGCGCTCGGCGCAGCCTGAGTCCGGCAGCGGATGAGCTGGCGCCCAACCCCGGCCAAACGTGCCCACAACCTGCGCGGGCGACCGTCCCCGACGTAGCCCGAAGCTCGAGCACGGCTCGACGGGCCACCACCACCCTGAACGGAGCCATCATGTCCACGCAGTCCATCCCCGCTGTCACCGTCGGCCACGAGCAGCTGACCGGCGAGTACGTCCTCGACCCGGCCCACACCCGGCTCGGGTTCGTGGCCCGCCATGCCATGATCACCAGGGTCCGGGGGCAGTTCACCCGCTTCGACGGCCGCCTCACCATCGATGGCCGAGGGCCGGCGAACTCCCGCGCACAGGTGACCATCGAGACCGCCAGCCTCGAGTCACGCGAGCCGTCGCGGGACGCGCATCTGCGCAGCGGCGACTTCTTCGACGTCGAGGCCTACCCGCACATGACCTTCGCGACTACCGCCATCGAGCAGATCGACGACGAGACCTTCCGGGTCACCGGCGACCTGACGATCAAGTCGACGACCCGGCCGATCGCCTTCGACCTCACCTACACCGGTGCGGCCATCGACGATGAGGGTGACTTCCGGATCGGGTTCGAGGGATCGACCACCATCGCCCGCAAGGACTGGGGCCTGACCTGGAACTTCGCACTGGAGGCAGGAGGGGTTCTCGTCAGCGAGAAGGTCACGATCGAGCTCGACGTGGCCGCCGTCCGGGCCGACTGACGAGCTATCGTCGAGGCGCCGGCGGTGCACGAACGTCGTGCGGTCGCCGTCGGCACGCGGCATGCTTTGCGACCGGTCCGCCGGCGTGGCCACGAGGGCGTGATGGACATCGGGATTCTGGGTCCCCTGATGATCCAGCGCGACGACACGCCAATCGTCGTGCGTGCCCTGAAGCAGCGCACCGTGCTGCTGCGCCTCGTGCTCGACATCGGCAAGGTGGTGTCGACGGATCGGCTCCTCGACGACGTGTGGGCCGGGCAGCCGCCGCCACAAGGCCTGATCACCCTGCGGTCGTACATCTCGAGCCTGCGCAGCGCACTCGGTGGCGGCGACGGTGACGAACCCGTATTGCTGTCCGACGCCCAGGGCTATGTCCTGGCGCTGCCGCCCGAGTCGGTCGATGCGTTCCGGTTCGAGCAGCTGGCACAGCGCGGCCAGTCGGAGCTCACCGCCGGGGACGTCGGCCAGGCCTTGTCGACCTTCGAGGCCGCCCTCGACCTGTGGCGCGGCCCAGTGCTGCCAGAGGTCGCGGACGAGCATTTCGCCAGGCCGCACGTCGTGCGGCTGGAGGAGTTGCGGCTCGGAGTGGAGGAGGCACGGTTCGACGGTCTGCTTCGCACCGGCCGGCACGCGGAGGCCCTGCCGAGGCTGGAGTCGTTCGTCGCCCAGCATCCAATGCGGGAGCCGGCCTGGACGCATCTGGTCGTTGCCCAGTACCGCTCGGGCCGGGCACCGGACGCGCTCGAGTCCCACCGTGCGTTCCGCGATCTCCTCGCCGACGAGCTCGGGCTGGACCCGAGCCCTGCCTTCCGACGGCTCGCCGAGCTGATACTCCAGCAGTCGCCGGAGCTCGACATCGCCGACCCGGCACCGGTCACGGTGCGCCAGCCGGTGGTAACGACGCACACCCGTCTGGTGGGACGGGACGCGGAGCGTGAGCGCCTCGTCGAAGCGCTCGGGTCGGCCTTCGACGGGCGTGGCCGTCTGGTGCTCGTGTCCGGCCCGCCTGGCATCGGCAAGACCGCGCTGCTGCAGGATTTCGCGGCGACGGCGGCCCCACACGGCGTCCGGGTGCACTGGGGGCGGTGCCTAGGGGTGGGGGGCACCCCGGCGTTCTGGCCGTGGATCCAGGTGATCCGATCGATCGCCGACGAGGCCGACGACGAACGGCTCGGTGCCCTCGTCGGCGGCGCGGCCACCGCGGTGACCCAGCTCGTCCCGGAGCTTGCCGGCCGGGTGGACGTCCAGGAGGTCGTGCAGGCCGACGATCCCGCCACTGCGCGGTTCCGGCAGTTCGAAGGTGTGGTGGCGTTCCTGTGCGGTGCAGCCGAGGTCATGCCCGTGGTCGTCGTGCTGGACGACCTGCACTGGGCGGACGATGCGTCCCTGGACCTGTTGGCGTTCCTCGTGCCGCAGCTGGTCGACCTGTCCGTCGTCGTCGCCACAACGTTCCGCGATCTGGCCGTCGACCAGCGCGCCGATCTGAGCCCGTTCCTGGCCGGCGCCGCACGCGTCGAGGAGACCGACCACATCGAGCTTGGTGGCCTCACGCAGGCCGAGGTCGCTGATCTGCTCGCGAACACGCTCGAGTCACCGCTCATCGCGGACCAGGTGCGCGTCCTATACGAGCGCAGCGACGGCAACCCGTTCTTCGTCCGTCAGCTCGCACGACTCCTGGAAGGGGAGGAGGCGGATCCCGCGCTCACGATCGGCGAGCTACCTGCCGGAATCCGGCACGTCCTGCGCCGCCGGCTCGACCTGCTCCCGGCCAGCGCTCGGGAAATCCTCGAGGCGGGGGCCGTCCTCGGCCGCGACTTCGACCTGCGCCAGGTCGCCGCCCTGCTGGGTCTCGCGCCGCACGACCTTGTCGACCCGATCGACACGGCCGTCGAACACGGGATCGTCGAGCGTGCAGGGCCGGCTGCGACGCGGCAGCGCTTCGTGCACGCCCTCGTCAGGGAAGTGCTCTACGACCGTCTGCCGCCGGCCCGTGCGGCCCGCATGCACGCGGCGGCCGCAGGCAGCCTGGACCACGACCGGGGCGCCACGCCACAGGAGGTCGCCGAGCACTACTGGCGGTCGGCCGAGCTGTTCTCCGACGACCGGCCGGTGCTGGCCATGCTGGCGGCCGCCCGAGCAGCGATCGACGTCCTCGCCTACGAACAGGCCGACGAGCTCATGGTCCGGTCGCTCGACCTCGTCGAACGCCACCCCGAGCCGTCGCCCGCCCTCGAGCTGCATGTACGGCTGGAGCATCTCGGTCTCGCGAACGGCGCGCTGCGATGGAGTGACCCGGCAGCGATCGCCGAGCTGGCGCTCATCCAGGACCTGGCAGGCGCCGCAGGGATCGGGCCGGAGCTCGGCCCCCTGTGGTGGCGCGCCCGGACGTTCGCTGCCATCCGCGGCGAGCACGACGTCGCCTTGGCGCTCTCCCGCATGCTCGTCGCGGATGCCGAGCGCTCCGACGATCCCGCGGGGGTGGCCGCCGGCCACGTCGGTGCCGCCTTCAGTCTGAGCTGCCTCGGTGACCTGGCGGCCGTGCGTGCCGAACTGGCCCTGGCCAGACCCCTCCTGAATGCCATGTCGGCCGACCAGCTCGCATCGTTCGACGTGTCCCTCGATGTGGTCGCCCTCGTCAGCGAGGCGATCGCCGAGGCCCAGGCCGGTGAGGAGGCGGCCGCGCGTGCGGCGGCCGATGGGGCGGTCGGCGCCGCGGAACGGCACGGACGATTCGTCCGGGCCTACGCCCGCGTGGTGGGAGCGGTCATCGCCGCAATGCTGGACGACCCGGACGACGCGTGCCGACGGACCGAGGCGACGATCCCGCTGTGCGACGAGCACGGGTTCACGATGCTCGCCCGTCTCGCCCAGCCCGTGCACGGATGGTCGGTCGCCCACCAGTCGGGCAGGCCGGCCGAGCAGACCAGGGAGATGGCCAAGGCCGTCGACTGGATCACGGCCGTCGGCCACCACCATCTCACGCCGCTGTTGCTCGGCCTCCTCGCCGAGGTCCACCTGCGGGCGGGCCAGGACGAGGACGCTCGACGCCGCACCGAGGAGGCATCCGCCGCTGCGGCCGCGACGGGTGAGCGGTTCTCCGACGACCGGCTCGAGGCCCTCACCGCAGCCAGCACTCGATAGCACCCAAACCGGGCACATCGTCGGCCCAAGCACCAGGCGCGACGGTCACGTCGTGACGCTGCCACCTCCCGCTGTGCAGCGGCCGCAGAAGGAGACGACATGCCCGCACAGCCGGTTACCGATGCGACCTGGAACGACGACGTCCTCCGCGCGGACCTCCCGGTTCTGGTCGACATCACCGCCGCGTGGTGCGCCTCGGGCGACACCACCGCCCGAGCCGTCGACCGGCTCGCCGACGGCGTTCGCGGTCGGCTCACGGTCCTGCGCCTCGACCTCGACACGAACCCGCTCACTGTTCGCCGATACGCCATCACCTCGGTCCCGACGATCCTCGTCATCGAGCGGGGGCGCGTGGCCCGGCGTCTCGTCGGGGCCTGCAACCTCCGGCGACT
>CAZSQF010000214.1:0-5334 GCA_964608935.1 uncultured Actinomycetota bacterium
ACGAACCGGCTCAGCATCTCGATCTCGACCGGGAAGCCGGCGAAGCGCTCCTTGAACGTCTCGAAGTGCTGCTGCGCGAGGATCGTGGTCGGCACGAGCAGCGCGACCTGCTTGCCGTCGAACACGGCCTTGGCCGCCGCGCGGACCGCCACCTCGGTCTTGCCGAAGCCGACGTCGCCCGCCAGCAGCCGGTCCATCGGCAGTGGCGCCTCCATGTCCCGCTTGATCTCGTCGGCGACCGTGAGCTGATCGTCGGTCTCGACGTGCGCGAACGAATCCTCGAGCTCGGCCTGCATCGTCGCGTCGGGCGTGAAGGCATGGCCGGGTGAGTGCATCCGCGCCGCGTACAGCCGGATCAGCTCGGCGGCGATGTCCCGCACCGCCTTGCGCACCCGGTTCTTGGCGCGTTCCCACTGGGCCCCGCCGAGCGACATCACGGTCGGGGTCTCGCCACCCTGATAGCGCGCGATCGCGTCGAGCTGGTCGGACGGGACATAGAGCGTGTCGCCGTCGGCGTACTCGAGCAGCACGTAGTCGCGCCTCGCGGTGCGCCCGTCCATACCCGGCAGCTCGCGGGTGACCATGCCCCGATAGCGGCCGACCCCGTGGGTGCGGTGGACGACCGCGTCACCCTCCTCGAGCTGGAGCACCGCCTCGGCCGCAGTGGTCCGCGTCCCGAGGCGGCGACCGGCGCGGCGGCGACGGGGCCCGAAGACGTCCCAGGTCCCGAGCACGGCGATGCCCAGCGACTCCGACGCGAAACCGCTGCGGAGCGGGCTCGTCACGATCTCGCTGCGGCCCCCACCCTCTGGGTCGAGCAATTCCCGCACCACCGACGGAACCCCCTGCTCCCCCAGCACGTCGCCGACCCGGCGGGCCGGCCCGTCGGCGTCCACCGACACGACGACACGGGAGCCGTCGCGGAGCAGCGCCGCGACGCGCCGGCTCATGGTCACGACGTCGCCGCGGAACGAGTCCCAGGCCTCACCGTCGAGCCGGGTACCACCCGCGGCCCCGAACGGCGTCAGCCGCCAGACGCGCTCCGGACCACGCGCCAACAGCTCGCCGGGCGCGGCGAACCCGTTGATCTGCTGTGGTGCATCCGCCGCGCTTCCTCCTGCTGCCGTGGTACGCCACGCGGTCTCGGCGAGGACCTCGGCCTCCTCGCGGAGCTTGGTGGCGCGCTCCTCGAGCAGCAGCGGATCCGCCAGGGCGATCCCCGCGCCATCAGGCAGGAACTGGGGCAGCAGGGCCGGCGACTCCGTCAGCAGCGTGACCAGGGATTCGGCGCCCTCGAAGGTGCGCCCGCCGGCGAGGTGGTCGAGCTGTTCGGCCAGACCGGGCCACTCCCCCACCTTCGCCCGCGCCCGCTCACGCAGATCCTCGTCGAGCACGAGCTCGCGGGCGGCGTCACACGCGACGCGCTCGACCGGCCCGATCGACCGTTGGTCAGCGACCGAGAACGCGCGCAGGGACTCGACGTCGTCGCCCCAGAACTCGGCCCGGACCGCATGGTCGCCGGCGGTCGGGAACACGTCGACGATCCCGCCGCGCACGGCGAACTCGCCACGGGACTCCACCTGGGGGGTACGGCTGTAGCCCAGCTCGGCCAGCCCCTCGACGAGCGCGTCGAATCCCTTCCACCGCTCGGTGAGCTCGAGGGGCCGCCGCCGACCCAGGCGCGGGTCCATCGGCTGGAGAGCGGCCCGGATCGGCGCAACGACCGCCAGGAGCGGTTCCTCGTGGACGTCGGGGTGGACCAGCCGGTCGAGCACGGCCAGGCGTTGGCCGACGGTGCGCGGCTGCGGCGACAGTCGCTCGTGCGGCAGCGTCTCCCAGGCGGGGAACACCGCGACGCGGCGCTCGCCGAGGTAGGCCCGCAGGCCGTCCGCCACGGCTTGCGCGTCCGAGGTGCGCGGGACGAGGACCAGCAGGGGTGCGGCCTTCTCGGCCAGCAGGCTCAGCACGTACGGCCGCACCGGCGGTGCACACACGAGCTCGTCGGCGGCGAGCTCGACCTCCCATTCCGCACGACCGGGGCGCAGCAGCGCGGCGAGCGGGCCGACGGCGACACCGGGGTCGAGCACGTCGGCGACGGAGCGCGGCGAGGCGGACACGGCCAGGATCTCTCCGAGCGCTCGAACGGGATCGGGCGGACGCGTGGGGCGGTTCAGCGGGGCTTCGGACGCTTGCGGCTCGCGGCCACGGGGTCGATCCCCTTCGGGATCGGCAGGTCCCGGTCGAGCGGCTTGAGCTTGCGCTCGAGCTTGGGCACCTCCTTGCGGCGGAGCTCGCCCTTGAGCCGGGTCACGTGGATCTGGAGCTTCTTCAGCGGGACCTGGCCGTCGCGGTCGCCGACCATCACCGTGTGGACGCTGACGTCGCCGACGACCTTGGACAGCCGCTTGCGCTCCTTGGCGAGCAGCCCCTTGACACGTTGCGGGGAGCCTTCGCCGACCAGGACGACCCCGCACCGGCCCACGACCCGGTGCACCAGGTCCTGCTTGGCGGTGACCGCCACGGCGGGGGTGACGAACCACTGTCCGCGCATCTGGTTGAGCATCGCCGCGGCGGCGCCGGGCTGGCCCTCTATGGCGTTGTACTGCGCCTTCTGGATGCGCCGGTTGAACACGATCATCGCGCCGAGGAGCGCGGACATCACCCCGAGCAGCGGCATCGCCCAGATGGCGATCCAGAAGCCGATGCCCACGCCGACGAGCAGGCCAACCATCGCGCCGGTGAAGACCCACGGGACCGCCCGCGGGTCGGCCTCCTTCAGCATCGACCAGGCCTGGCGGATCTGGCGCAGCTTGTCTCTCACAACGCATCTCCTCGCTTGCCGCCGGTGCGGCCAAGGCCCGTGGCAGGCCCGTCGCGTCCCAGCCTAGGACCTGGCGTGATAGCGGTTCTGCGTCGGCTCGAGGCCATCGGTCACCAGCGCGACGACGGCGTCCGCGGCATCCTCGAGCACCACGTCGATGGTGTCCCGTTCGGCCGGCGGGAAGCGCCGGAGCACGAAGTCGCGCGCCGGCATGCGACCGGGGGGGCGGCCGATCCCGATCCGGACCCGGAAGTAGTCGGCCGTCCCGAGCGCCCGGTCGATGTCCCGGAGGCCCTTGTGGCCGGCGTTGCCGCCGTCCTGCTTGACTCGGAGCCCACCGACCGGGAGGTCGAGGTCGTCGTGGCAGACGACCGTCTGCTCCGGGGGAACCTTGAACCAGGCGGCGGCCGCCTGGGTCGGGTCGCCGGACCGGTTCATGTAGCTGGTCGGGACGGCCAGGACCAGACGCGATCCGGCGACGGCGACCTCCGAGACCTCGCACCGGACCCGCTTGTTGCGGCTCAGCGGCGCAGCCTCACGACGCGCGAGCACGCGCACGGCGTCGGCACCGACGTTGTGGCGGGTCTCGGCGTACTCGGCACCGGGGTTGCCGAGACCGACGACGAGCCACCGGTCGTCGTCCACGTCGTCAGTCCTCGTCGTCGCCTTCGCGTTCGCCCTCGGCCTCGCGCTCGTCGTCCGCGGGCACCTCTTCGCCCTCGGCAAGCGCCTCTTCGTCCAGCTCCTCGCCGACGAGCTCGGGCTCCTCGGCCTCGATGCCCGCAGCCTCCTCGAGCGCCTCGATCTCCTCCTCGGTGATCGGGGCGTTGACGGTCACCACGGTGCGGTCGAGCTCGATGTCGAACTCGGCGCCGGCCGGCAGCTGCTCGGCCAGGTCCTCGACGCGCCTGACGTCGCCGATCGCCAGGCCGGCGACCGACAGCTCGAAGTAGTTGGGAACCTCCAGCGGCCGGACCAGGATGGGGACGGTGTAGAGGATGTGGTTCATGACGCCGCCGTCGGGCTCGACCTCCATCTCGTCCACGAAGTGCACCGGCACCTCGACCGAGATCTGGGCGTCCTTGTCCACGGCGATCAGATCGACGTGGAGGTACTCGCCCCGGACCGGGTGGACCTGCAGGTCACGTGCCACCGCGAGGTGCACGTCGCCGTCGAGCTCGAGCCGGATCAGGGCGTTGAGCCCCGCGTCGGTGTGCAGGGCGTGGTACAGGTCGAGCCGGTCCACGGTGACCGGGGTCGGGTCGACCTCGTAGCCGTACACGATCGCCGGCATCTTGCCCTGCTTGCGGAGGCGCTTGGCCGCGCCCTTGCCACGGTGCTCGCGCTTTTCGATGTCGAGCTTGATCTGCTGCGCCAACGTGCTGCTCCTGGTGGCTGGTCCCCGTCGTGGGTCGGTCGCCTCGATGGCGGCGAGGTGTCACGCGGGGTGCGACGAACCCTGGACACCGGGCACGCGCTACGGCCCGCGGAAGAGCGCGGGCCGTCGTCGGCAAGGCTATCGCGCCACCGGGGGGCCCGCCAGGCGAGCCCGCGAGGATCAGACGTTCTCGCCCTGGAAGATCTCGGACACCGACTGGTCCTCGAACACCGCACGCAGGGCAGAGGCCAGGATCGGCGCGATCGAGAGCACCACCAGCTTGTCGCTGCGGCGCTCCTCGGGGATCGGGATCGTGTTGGTCACGACCACCTTCTCGA
The DNA here is from genome assembly GCA_964608935.1 of uncultured Actinomycetota bacterium. GTDB lineage: Bacteria > Actinomycetota > Nitriliruptoria > Nitriliruptorales > Nitriliruptoraceae > CAZSQF01. The sequence continues at coordinate 4,538 of CAZSQF010000214.1, forward strand.
TCACCGAGTCGTGCAACCGCTGCGCCGCGGGGCCCGAGAACAGCGGGTGGGTGGCGCACGCGATGACCCGGGACGCCCCACGCTCCATGAGCAGCTCGGCCGCGCCGCAGATGGTGCCGGCGGTGTCGATCATGTCGTCGATGAGGATCGCCGTCCGGCCCTCGACCTCACCGATGACGTCGAGCGACTCGGTGACGTTGTGCTGGCGCGGGTCGCGGCGCTTGTGCAGGATCGCGATGGGCGCGCCGAGGTGTCCGGCGAACTTCTCGGTCAGGCGCACCCGCCCGGCGTCGGGCGAGACGACCACCCGGTCCCCCTCGCTGGTGTTGTCCTGGGCCCATTGCACGAGCAGGGGCAACGCGGTCAGCGCATCGAACGGATCGTGGAAGAAGCCCTGGATCTGGCCGGTGTGGAGGTCGACTGACATGATCCGGTCCACCCCGACGGATTCGTACATGTCGGCGATCATGCGCGCCGCGATCGCCTCGCGGGCGAGCGCCTTCTTGTCCGACCGGCTGTAGCCGTAGTACGGGATCACCGCGACCGTCCGCTTGGCCGACGCACGCTTGAGGGCGTCGAGCATCACGAGCTGCTCGACGATGAAGTCGTTGACGCTCATCCCGCCGGGCATGGACACGTGCGACTGGAGCACGAAGACGTCGGCGCCACGCACCGACTCGGCGAACCGGGCATACAGCTCGCCGTTGGCGAACTGGGCCAGCTTGACCTCGCCCAGTCGCATCCCGAGGTGATCGGCCACCTCGACCTGCTGATCGAGGCCGGGGAGGCGAAGGTCG
>CAZSQF010000215.1:0-5324 GCA_964608935.1 uncultured Actinomycetota bacterium
GAGATCGCACCCAACGGGAACCATTCCCGAACCGGGCAGTAACCGCCTCATGGTTGTAGCCCGGTTCCGGATGGCTGCCTGGAGCCGGCTGCAACCTCTCGGTCGCCCCCCGGCCCACCCCCGTTGGCCCCGGTAACCGCTTCGCCGACGGCGTCTCACCATGGGATCGAGCGCCCCAGCACGCGAATATTGTGATACATATATGAGATGGAGATCAGGACAGCGCTCGACGCCATGGGATCGCTGACCCGGACATCCACCACGCGATCGACAACGCAGTGGCAGCCGGTCCAGTCGAAACGAACGTCGACCAGATCGATGGGGTGCTCTGCATCGGCCCCGACCGGACCGGGTCGCATGCTGGAGGTCATCACCGTCGAGGACATCGATGACGGCGAGGTCGCCATCCATGCGATGAAGCTACGCAGGGCCTATGAGCGCTACCTCCCGAGGGAGGACAGACATGACCGAGTCCAAGAAGCGACGTGCAAGCGTCAAGGTCACCGACGAGCTTGCCGAACGCCTCTCCGATGACGCCGCAACCGGGTATCCACCCCACCAGATCAACGTGCGCCCGACCGGACGGGGCCGCCCGCGTCTGGCGAAGGGTGAGGGGCCATCGCCCACCGTCAACGCCCGGCTCGATGACGACCTCGCTGACCTGCTCGAGCAGCGTGCTGAGAGCGAGGGCGTCCACAAGTCCGACATCGTCCGCAAGGCGTTGCGGGCCTACCTCGGCTGAACACCCCTCCGCCTACCTCCACTTCGCGGGTCCGGCCGCATGCAGGGGAGGAGAGGATCCTGAACCCAGGTCATGCCCAAACGAACCCACCGTCCACACTCTCGACGACGCTCTATTCGCTCAGTTCGCCGGTATTCGCTCAGTTACAGTAAGGACATGCGACTACGGATCAGGCGGCCGGGGGTTCGAATCCCTCCCAGCGCGCAAATGTGATGTCGCGGGACATCGAGGACACCTGTCGCGAGACATGGTGGACATGTTGTCCTGCGGCATCTTTTCATGTGTGGCGGGGTTGGGGTCCGGGTCTGACGCCGCGGGGTTGGTAGTCGCGGGTGATATCGAGGGTGAGCTGGCGGAGGAGTTCGCCTGTGCCGAACAACCCGGACACGAACGGCAACGGGATCATCGACAGTCTCGACGCGTCGTGGCTCCTCGCCTTCGTCGACGGTCTTCCGCGGGACCATTTCGCGCGACCCTGGCACCGCCCACTGATGAAGCTGAGGATCCGGGCTGCGGAGGCCCTTGCTGTCCGTCTCGATGCGGGCGAGCTCGCGCTGGCTCTGCTCGACAGCCTCGACACGCACGTCGACGGTTGCGGCACGGAGCCGGACCGCGACGACTGGATCGTCGACTGTGCGTCACAGTCAGGGTTCCGGGAGCTGCTTTCCCTCTACAAGCGGGGTGTCTCCACGCTGGTGCTGTCCGACGACCGCTGACGCCGCAGTGGTCCCACCGACGACCTCGGGGGGAACAGATCAGCCGCAGGTCACGCTGACTGTCCCGTCCCCGACGGGCTCAGGCTCCGGGAGGTCTCCGTAATTCGGCGGCTGCATCTGCATCGGCCCGGAGTAGGACATGCTGTCACCGTCGATGGCGATGCCGGCCGCGATCGCCGTCGCGTCGGGGAAGTAGCTGGCCTGCCCTTCTCCGCCCTCGGGGTCTGGCACCGTCAGGTCGATGATGCCCACCCACTCGTTGTCGTACAGGTTGGCTCCTCCTCCGAGCGTGACCTCGTTGTCGCCGATCCGGAACGAGAAGCGGATCTCATCGGCAGTGATGCTGCACTCGGCCGCACCTGGCTCCGTCAAGGTCCACTCCTGGCCGTCGACCGACACCGTCGCCTGCCCTGGTGGCTGCCGGTCGACGACCTCGCCGCCATCCCCGAGGTCACCATCCGCTTCGCTGGACGCGTCCTCGATGTCGCCCCCGTTCGAGGAGGCGTCCGAGGTCGACTCGTCCTGCCCGGGACCGCCACAGGCGGCGAGGACGAGGCCGACGGCGACCATCGCGGTGGATCTCCCTGTCATGCTGCACCTCCGCTTGCTTTCCTCGGTTCTTGCGTCGTCGGGCCACGAACGTGGCTGATGACCGTCTTGACTGGCCCGGCGCGGTTGCCCGGGCGAGGAGATCGGACAACCTCACGGGTCCATCGCAGTTGTCTCGTCGCTTCCGAAGCCCGTCAGGGACCGACTGTCGGCAACGCAACGACGCTAGGCGGGGCCGGGTACCGACTGGCTACTCAATCGGGTAGCGCATCTACTCAATCGGTGTCGGTCGCCGTCAGGGCATCTGTCTCGAGCGGTGCGAGCGCCTGCGAGAGCTCCGCACGTCCGGAGAGGCCGAGCTTGCGGTAGACGGACCTCAGATGGTTGTCCACGGTGCGGGGCGAGAGGAACAGCCCGTCGGCGATCCGGGGACTGGTGTGTCCGCGCGCCGCCTGGATGGCGACCTCGACCTCTCGCTTCGAGGCGTGGGCCGGTCGGGCGGTGAGTGCCGGTGTCCGGGGCTCCTGGCATCGCAGTTCCCACCCGAGCGACAGACAACACGCTCGCGCAGCCTCCTCCCCATCGAGCCGAACGGATGCCTGAGCGGCAGCTTCGGCGGCGAGCAATGGGGCGTGCATGCGTCCGAACGCTGTCGCAACCGCGAGGAGCCTGTCCGCGTCGTTGTCGGCGAGCGCGTCGGCGTGGTCCGCCATCGTGTTGACGAGCTCCGCGCCGTGGTCGTTACGGAGTGCGGCGAGGTCGGCGGCCACGAGGTCGGCGCGGCCAAGTCGAACCGCGTCGTGCAGGGCCGGTGCACCCCAGGCCAGGTGCTGCCCGGCCAGCCCCTCGTGTCCCGTCTGCAGGGCCCGTTGGGCGGCGTCGTCGGTGCGGCCGGCTGCGGCTGCGGCCCAGACCAGTCCGCGGCCGACCCAGATCGTGACCCGCGGCTCGGCTGCGCTGGGAGGGATGCCCTCGACGTCTCGGACCGCAGCGGGATCACCGTGCTGGCCGCGCGCCATGGCCTGCAACCCGCGGGCCTGTCGCTCCAGGGCGAACGGGTCCGATTCGTGCATCAGGTGGCGGGCCTCGGTTGCGGCCTGCAACACGTCCTCGAGCTGGCCGGCGAGATCGAGCCCCATGGCGGCGGCGCTCAGCCAGGTTGAGTGCAGTCCCGACCCCGACGAGCGGGCGATGCCGCCGTGCCCCAACTGCACAGCTTGATCGATCCGTCCGGCCGCACACCGGACGCAGAGCTCCATGACCCCGATCTGGTCCTCGGCGAACGGCACCTCGGTTCGGGCGGCCCTCGCGGCGGCGTACGCAGCCGGGAGCATCTCGTCGAACTCCCGGCAGTGGGCGGTCATCGCCAGCGACAGGGACAGGTTCACGTACCCAGCGGCACGGGCCGGCGTAGTCGCCGCGGCGTTCGCGATCACGGCCCGTCCGGATGCCTCGGCGTCCACGAAATCACCGCGCATGGCAGAGATGACGCCCCGTTCGGTGTACAGCCGCGCACGTGCGGCGGCGTCCGCCACACGTGTCGCCTCGGCGAGCACCTCGACCGCGTCGGCGACGCGACCGAGCCCGAACGCCAGGTTGTGGGCGCGCGCGGACGCGAGCTCTCCGCGGGTGTTCGCGGTGTCCGGTAGGACTGCCCGAAGCACCTCCTCCGCATCGGAGTAGCGGTGTCGGAGCGTGAGTGCGCGGCCGAGCACGATGTCCGCGTGCGGCGAGCTACCCGCGACCGGACGCACGAGCCGTTCGGCGAGCCGGCCGTCGTGTCGGGCCAACGCGGCGCGGGCGCCTGCGACGGCGATCTCGGGATGCTCGATCCCGCCCGCATCGTGCTGCCAAAGCGCCGTCCGGAGGGCGTCAGGGACGGTCTCGAGCCGCACCGCCGCGTCGAGCAGCGACCGATTCGCCTCCCGGGTCTTCGTCGCGCTGAGACGCCGTTTCAGAACCTCGCCGTAGAGAGGGTGCGCCGGGGTGACATGCGGATCGTCCTCGTTCCGCGCGACGCTCACCAGGTTCAGGCGCTCCAGTTCCTCGACCTGAGAGCCCACCGCCCCCTCGAGCAACCTGAGCGGAACGGGATCGCCGACGGCCACCAGCGCCAGGGCGCCGCGCACTTCCTCAGGCACCCGCAAGAGTCGCGCGGTGATCAGGTCGACCAGCCGAGGTGAATCTGTGAGCTCAGCCGTCGGCCGCCAGTTCCCATCCGCTCCCCGATCCATGGTCCGACCGGCCGCACCCTCGACGAGCTCGTGCAGCACCAGCGGATTACCTGCCGAGAGCCGCCACAACTCCTCACCGAGGGCCGGATCATAAGAACCCAAGGCCGTATCGAGCACCGCGAGCACCTCTGCGTGCACCAACGGTTCGATGTCGATGCGCTGCATCACCCCGTCGGTCCACAGATCGACCAGGTCCGCGTCCATCGGCTCACCCGACCGTGCGGTGAAACAGACCGTTATGTCGTCCTCCCGGGCCACGGCGGTCAGCAACGCAAGCGATCCGGCATCGAGGTGATGCGCATCGTCCACCCCCAGCACCAACCCACGTGGCCCGACCTGGGAACGCAGCCCGGCAAGCGCCTCGCGGAACACCTGCAGCCGGTCCCATGCCGGCGCGTCGGGCACCAGAGTGGCGAACGGCGCGAACGGGATCGACCGGGTCGCCTCCGTCGCAGCGAACCGCAAGGTCGGCAACGTCGCCGCGTCTACACGGTCGAGAACCTCCCGCAGCAGGCGGCTCTTGCCGACCCCGGCCGGTCCCAGCAGCGCAACACCGGTCCCGGTCTCGACCAGTTCGCGGGCGCGCTCCAACTCCGCATCCCGGCCGACCAGCTCCCATGCCATGCCGGCGAGACTAGGAGCAGTGCGCTTCCCGACGCCCGGTTTGGCGCTTCCTGCCGTGCCAACTCATGCCCAGTCATGCCCACCGTCCACACCCACAACGACGCTCCATTCGCTCAGTTCGCCGCAATTCGCCCACTCACAGTGGAAACATGCGACTACGGATCAGGCGGCCGGGGGTTCGAATCCCTCCCCTGTGCCGCCGCCTACACCTCCCCTGTGCCGCCCTTTCCAGGACGCAGGCGGGCTCGAGCCCACCGCGAAGCGCGGCCACCTGTCCCAGCCGGTCCAGGTCCATGGCCATTCCCGGGGAGGTCACCGAGCTCGACCGCGATGTCCAGGCACTCGATCAGTCGGTTCGTGCCTGCTCGTAGCGCTCCTGGCGCAGCGAGGTCAAGTGCAGGGTTCGCAGGACCTGGACCTCGTACCACCGCTCCCCGATCTCCCGTGTCCCCGCGAGGC
>CAZSQF010000216.1:0-5323 GCA_964608935.1 uncultured Actinomycetota bacterium
AAGGCACCGTCAAGTGGTTCAACGCCGACAAGGGGTTCGGGTTCATCGCCCCGGACGACGGCGGCGAGGACCTGTTCGTTCACTTCTCGGCCATTCAGGCCGAGGGCTACAAGACCCTCGATGATGGTCAGAAGGTCAGCTTCGAGGTCGGCCAGGGTCAAAAGGGCCCCCAGGCCACCGACGTCCGGCCGCTGTAAGGCCAAACGACGATCGACGGAGTCGACGAGGCAATCACCGCGTCGCCTCCCCGGTCCGGACGAAGCCCCGCTTCGGCGGGGCTTCTTGCGTGTTCGACGGCCGGGGATCGGGCACCATGGGGCAGGAACGAGGAGACGTCGTGGATCTGCTGGACCAGCACCGACGCGCGATGGGCGAGTTCGACCGGCGGGTCAAGCTCGTCACCGACGACCGGTGGCACGTCGGCACACCGTGCGAGGCGTGGGACGTCCGTGACCTCGTCAACCACGTCGTGGTGGAGCAGCTGTGGGTGCCCCACCTGATGGCCGGCGAGACGCTCGAGGAGGTCGGCGACCGCTACGACGGGGACCAGCTCGGCGACGACCCGGCCGGCACCTGGATCGAGGCCGCGCCGGTCGCCCGCGCCGCGTTCGACGAGCCGGGCGCACTCGAGCGCATGGTGCACACGTCGGGTGGCCAGATCCCCGCGACCGACTACCTCGGACAGATGACGCTCGACCTCGCCATCCACGCATGGGACCTGGCGCGCGGACTCGGCGTCGACGAGGAGCTCGATCCCGAGCTGGTCGAGGCGCTCTACGCCACCTGCGCCCCCATGGCTGCGGACCTGACGGCCACCGGGGTGTTCGGGCAACCCGTCGAGGTCCCCGACACCGCGGACGTGCAGACCCGCCTGCTAGCGCTGCTGGGACGCGACTCGCGGCGCGGGTGACGGACGTGCGACCGGTCACCCGACGGTGAAGGTGACCTCGTCGTAGTCGCGGCGGTCACCGGACGCGGCGTCGATCTCGAGCACCACCACGGTCCACTCCCCCGGTGTCCAGAACGTCTCTTCGAATCCGAAGCGGGCCCAGTCGCCGTAGGACCCGCCCATCGTGTGCCCGGTCAGCGTCGGGGTGGCGTCCGAGCCGTGGTAAGCCTCGTAGACGAGGTTGGCCTCGAACGTGTTCGAGCAGCCGACGAACTCCACGGTCACCGGTCCGTCGCCGGCGTCGAGCCAATCCGGCCCCTCGGCGCTCGGGAAGGCGATGAACGCACCCGGATCCTCGTTGGCGACCGCATCACAGTCCGCCACCGCCCCGAGGTCGTCCGGCGGACGATGGGCGGTCAGCTCCCAGTCGTCGCCGTCGCCCTCGTCGGCGTCTTCGCCCTCGTCGTCGGCCGGGTCGGGATCGTCGGCGTCGTCGAGGTCGGGCTCCGCGTCCTCGTCGGCGAGGCCGTCGTCGCCGACGTCGATCGAGGGATCGCGGTCGCCACACGCGACCAGGGCCAACGCCAGGACGAGCACCGACGTCGCGGCGGTCCATCGCAGCGGTGCCACCGCCCACCTCCTCGTCGGCGCGGCCGGGATCGCGCCCGGCATGCTCACGGTACGGCCCGGACCCCGCCCGAGCGAGCACCCGGGACCGCTTGACGCGGCCGGCGCCGGCAAGGAAGGTCGCTACTGCGCAGGAGGTGTGCAATGCCCGCCGAGAAGGTCCATGCCCTGCTCGAAGCGAACGGCGTGAGCTACACCACCCACACCCATCCACGCGTCGTCAGCGCACAGCGTCTGGCGGCCGCAGAGGAGGTCAGCGGGTGGGAGGTGGCGAAGCCGGTGCTGCTGTCGGTCGGTGACCAGCTCGCGATGGCCGTGGTCCCGGCGGCCGTCAACGTCGATCTCGACAAGGCGAGCCGGGCGCTCGGCAACAACCAGGTGCGGCTGGCCACCGAGGACGAGTTCGTGGCCGTGTTCCCCGACTGCGACCCCGGGGCGGAACCGCCGTTCGGCAACCTCTACGGGGTCCCGGTGTTCCTCGACGAGCAGCTCCGGGCGCGCGAGCAGATGGTGTGCCGGGACGGGTCGCACACCGAATCGATCACGCTCGCGGTCGCCGACTACGTGCGCGTCGTCGCGCCGGAGATCGCCGACCTGTCGACCGACGTGGGCTGACCCGCCACCCGCCCGCAGGCGTTGACACCCGCGCGGCCGACGACGAGGCTCCTGCGGGTGGACCCCAGCTCACCCGCCGCTCCGCCCGCGGCGAAACGTCTGACCCGGACGGTGTTCGGGAGCGTGGCGCTCGGGATGACCGGCTTCTACGCCGCGTTCACGGCGGCGCCGCTGATCGCCGAGGACATCACCGGCACCGCCAGGTGGAGCGGGCTTCCGGGCGCAGCCGCCATCCTCGGCACCGCCGGCGGGGCCGCGCTGCTGTCGGAGATCATGGCTCGGCGCGGACGCCGCCCTGGCCTCGTGGCCGGCTGGCTCGTCGCCGCAGTCGGCGCCATCGCCGCCATGGCCGCGACCACCGTGGGCTCGTTCGCGGCGTTGCTCGCGGCGATGCTCGTGCTCGGCTGCGGGCACGGCGCGAACCAGCTGGCCCGCTTCGCCGCCGCCGACCCCCAGCCGCCCGCCCGTCGGGGCCGGGTGCTGAGTCTGGTCGTCTGGGCCGGCACCGTCGGCGCGGTCGTCGGGCCGAACCTGCTCCAGCCTGCGGCGCGGGTCGTGTCCGGGGTCGGGCTGACCGAGCTCACGGGTGGCTTCATGGCCAGCCTCGCAGTCTTCACGGTCGCGGCGGCCGTGCTGTGGGTCGGCCTGCGTCCCGACCCGAGCGAGCTCGCTGCGGCGCCACCGCCGACCGTCGACGGGCGTCGGGCGCGCCTGGGTCGCGTCACGCTGGTGGCTGTCGCCGCGCTCATCGTCGCCCAGTTCGTGATGGTGCTGATCATGACGATCACGCCGGTCCACGTCCGGGGCCACGACCACGGGTTGGCCGGCGTCGGCGCCGTCATCAGCCTGCACGTGCTGGGGATGTTCGGACTCGCACCGGTTGCGGGGTGGCTCAGCGACCGCTTCGGCGGCCTGCGCGTCGCGCTGGCCGGCCTGCTGCTGGTGGCCGCCTCGGGCTGGGGCGCCGCCGTCGCACCACCGACGTCGGTGACCGCGCTGGCCGCAGCGTTGTTCGTCCTCGGCCTGGGTTGGAGCGCGGCCTTCGTCGCGAGCAGCTCGCTGCTGGCATCGACCACCGTCACCATCCAGGGCCGGGCCGATGCGCTCGGGTGGACCTGCGCCGCGCTGGCGAGCATCACCTCCGGCATCCTGCTCGACGTGGTCGGCTACGCCCTGCTGTGCCTGGTCGGGATCGTGTTGGCGGTGGCGGCCGCAGGGCTGGTGGCCCACACACTGCGCCGCGAGGACCGCGGTGAAGGCCATCGTTTCCGGGGTCCGCGAACGACTCGAGGCCTGTCGATGCAGTGACTGGTGACCGTGCTGCAAGAGTGCCCGTGGCGTCCCGTTACGTCCCCCGCGGTCAGCCGGCGCGGCGCCAGTGCTTTGGGTACGCCTCGGGACCGCCTGCGTCACGGCTGAGCTCGACGGGCGCAGCGCCACGCCGATCGTGCCAGCCGTGTCCCTCCCGTCGTGGGCTGAGGGGCGACCTGCGTGGTGACGACCAACGTCTCTGGGCAGACCCACGCGCGCTCGGCAAGCGCACGCCCCTCGAGTTCGAACCGTGCTACACCCCGCCCGGCAACCCCCCACACCCGACATCGCGATCCACGACAGGGAGACCACCGGCTGATGGAGATCGTCCAACCCCTCGACCACCACACGGTGACCGTCCTGCTCTGCAGTTGGGTCTGCTGCTGCTGGTGGCCAGGACCTTCGGGTTCGTGGCAAACCGGTTCGGTCTACCGTCGGTCGTCGGCGAGCTACTGGCCGGGATCGCCCTGGGACCTTCCATCTTCGGTGCCATCGCCCCGGATCTGTTCACCGCCTTCGTTCCAGCCGACCCGGCTCGCTTCCACCTGCTGGAGGCCTTCGCGTTCTTCGGTGTGCTGCTCCTGCTGGTCATCACCGGGCTCGAAACCGATATCAACCTCATCGCCAGCAAGGGCCGCAGCGCGGCGGCGATCTCGCTGACCGGGATCATCGTGCCGTTCTCGATCGGCTTCGCTCTCGGACAGGTCCTACCGGTCCAGTTCATCGCCGATACCGACCAGCGGGTCGTGTTCAGCCTCTTCCTCGGCACCGCGATGGGGATCTCTGCGATACCGGTCATCGCCAAGGTCCTCATCGAGATGAACGCGGTACGTCGAGACATCGGCCAGCTCACCCTGGCCGCCGGGATGATCGACGACACCATCGGCTGGATCCTGCTGTCGGTCGTCGCCGGGCTAGCCCGCAGCGGGGTGGTCGACCTTCCTGCGGTGGCGCAGTCGGTCCTGTCGGTGGTCGTGGTGGTCGGGCTCGCGTTCACCGCTGGGCGCCGCGTGATGAACTGGCTGTTCAAGACCGTGGACGAACGTGATGCGGGGGACCTCGCCAAGGTCACGTTGCTCATGGTGCTCGCGCTACTTGCGGGCTCGCTCACGCACGCACTTGGGATCGAGGCCGTGCTGGGCGCGTTCCTGGTCGGCATCCTGGCCGGACAGGTCAAGCGGTTCCACCGCTCGGCCCGGCACGTGTTCGAAACCTTCACCCTGGGGGTGTTCGCGCCGATCTTCTTCGCCGCGTCAGGCCTGCGTGTCGACCTCGCCGCCCTCCTCGATCCCATGGTGTTCGGGATCGGGATGCTCGTGCTCGCCGTAGCCATCGTCGGCAAGTTCGCAGGTGCAGCACTCGGAGCGAAGCTCAGCGGCCTGGGCCCCTGGGAAGCCCTGTCGTTGGGCGCCGGCATGAACGCCCGGGGAGCCATCGAGATCATCGTGGCCACCATCGGCCTCGGACTCGGGGTGCTCACACCCGAGATGTACACGATCATCCTGCTGGTGGCGATCGTGACCTCGCTGATGGCTCCACCCATCCTGCGGGTGACCCTGCGGCGGGTCCCGTTCACCGACGAGGAACGACGACGTCTGGACGCGGCTGCCCGCCGCGAAACCAGCTTCGTCGCCGGACTCAACCGGGTCCTGCTTCCCACGCGCGGCGGCACCAACTCTCTGCTCGCAGCCCGGCTGCTCGCCCTTGCCATCGGCGCAGAGCGCGGTGTCGAGCTCACCTCGATGACCGTTGTCGGGACCCGCAAAGCATCGTCGGTCGGGGTCGCCGAACCCGGCCGCGACAAGCACCGCGAGGCGGACGCTGCCAAGGCCGCCCTCGACGCTGTCGAAGGCTTCCTCCACACCATCGACCCGTCAGACC
>CAZSQF010000217.1:0-3253 GCA_964608935.1 uncultured Actinomycetota bacterium
ACCGTGCTGATCGAGACCATCCCGGCGGCGTTCGAGATGGACGAGATCCTCTACGAGCTGCGCCCGCACATCACCGGGCTCAACGCCGGGCGGTGGGACTACCTGTTCAGCCTCATCAAGGTGTTCCGGTCCGCCGGCGCGTCGATGGTGCTGCCCGACCGGGCCCAGGTGACCATGCGGGTGGGGTTCATGCGCGCCTACACCGAGCTGCTGGTCCGGACCTGCCACCGCCGCGGTGCCCACGCGATCGGGGGCATGTCCGCCTTCATCCCGAGCCGCCGCGACCCCGAGGTCACGGCACGCGCGCTCGACCAGGTCCGCGCCGACAAGGAGCGCGAGGCCGGCGACGGCTTCGACGGTTCGTGGGTCGCCCATCCCGACCTCGTCGAGCTGTGCGCCGAGGTGTTCACCGACGCGCTCGCGGGGCGCAGCAACCAGCTCGACGTCACCCGCGACGACGTCGCCGTCTCCGCGGACGACCTGCTCGACGTGACGGTGCCCGGCGGCACCGTGACCCGGGGCGGAGTGCGGACCAACGTGGCGGTCGGCGTGGAGTACCTCGCCGCGTGGCTCGGCGGCCGCGGCGCGGTCGCGATCAACAACCTCATGGAGGACGCGGCCACGGCCGAGATCTCGCGCAGCCAGCTGTGGCAATGGGTGCACAACGGCATCCGGCTCGACGACGGCGGCGCGGTCGATGCGGCCCTCGTCCGCAGCCTGCTCACCGAGGAGGTCGACCGGCTCGTGGCCCTCAGCCCCGACGAGCCGACGGCGCAGCGCGTCCGCCAGGCGGCCGAGCTGTTCGAGGTCGTCGCGCTCGACGACGCGTTCGTCGACTTCCTGACGCTGCCGGCCTACGACCTCGTCGCCGAGGTCGGCCGCTCGTAGCCGACCCGCCGGGCGGCTACCAGGCGGGGTCGGGGGCGACCCCGTCCCGGCTCACCACACCCTCGATCACACCGAAGGGCCGGTCCGCGACCACGAACACCTGGTTCGGGTTGTCGAGTCCGTACACGGACAGGTCGACCAGGTTGTGGTGCTCGTTCGGCAGCCGGAACCGGATCCAGGTCACGTCGGGGTGGGCGGCGAGCACCGCGCTGCCCATCGCCTGCAGCGTGTGCTGCACCGACTCGCTGTCGTCGTGGGTCGCGAACCGCGCCGCGAACGTCGCCGGGACCTCTGCCGCGAGGCGCGTGTGGTCGACCTCGAAGCCGGTCGTGCCCCACGCCGCCTCGACGGTGGTGGCCATGATGCGGTCACGCGTCTCGGGCAACGTGGTGTAGTCGTCGACGAGGTAGCCGGAGAAGGCCGACCCGGTGGTCTTCAGCAGCCGCGCGCCGACGACGCCGCCAACCACGCTCGGGGCGCCGTCGCGCTGCCGGGTCAGCGTCGTCACCGCACTCCCGCCGGACGCGGGACGGAACGCGTGCGGGTGGGGTGCTCCGTCGACCTCGATCCGCTCCCACGGGTGGGACACGATCCGGACCCGCGCCCGCTCGGTGGCCGGCGAGGCGGTCAGGAGCCGGTCGACGACCCGCAGGGCGAAGCCCGCGACCGTGTCGATCCCGTCGCGCGCCAACGCGAAGCAGGTGCCCCGCATCGTGTCGGTCGGGAGCACCGCACGGTTGTCGCCGGCCGTATGGGCGGCCTCGAACGCCCCCTCCAGCATGATCTCGATGTCGAGGTCCGTGAAGTGGTGCGTCTCGCCCTCCCGGGCGACCGTGGCCAGCCGGATCCCCGACTTGCCGTAGCGATTCGGGCCGAGCTCGAACGTCACGTCCCCAGGCTCCCTGCGTCGGTCCCCACCACAGTAGTCTCGGGCCGATGTCTGCCGAGGACCCTGCCGAGGACGGCCACCGGCTCGTGCTGAAGGGCGCGCGCTGGCCGGGCGACGTCGCGGTCGTGGACGGTCGCATCACCGCCATCGGCAGCGTCGCTCCGGAGCCGGGCGACGAGGTCCACCACGTCGACGGCGACATCGTCACGGCCGGGCTCGTCAACACCCACCACCACCTCTACCAGTGGATGACGCGCGGTCGCGCCACGAGCTGCGACCTGTTCACCTGGCTCACGACGCTGTACCCCGTGTGGGGGCGGCTGGAGACCGAGGACGTCGCCGCCGCCGCACGGGTCGGGCTCGCCGAGCTGCTGCGGTCGGGCGCTACCACCGCCGCCGACCACCACTACCTCGTCCCTCGGGGTGACGACAGCGTGTTCGACGCCGTCGCCGAGATCGCGCTCGAGCTCGGGATCCGGCTCCACCTCGCCCGAGGGTCGATGGACCTTGGCGAATCCGGGGGCGGGCTGCCCCCCGACCACGTCGTCGAGGACCTCGACGCGATCCTCACCTCGACCGAGCGGGTGGCCGACCGCTGGCACGACGGCGAGCGCATCCACGTCACGGTCGCGCCGTGCAGCCCGTTCACGGTCACCGAGCCGCTGATGCGGGCCTCGGCCGAGCTGGCGCGGGCACGCGGGCTGCGGCTGCACACGCACCTCGCCGAGACGGTCGAGGAGGTGGACGACTGCCTGGCCCGCTTCGGCCGCCGCCCGCTGGCCGTGCTCGACGACTGGGGCTGGGTGGCCGACGACGTCTGGTACGCGCACGGCGTCCACTTCGACGACGCCGAGGTGCACCGTCTCGGTGCCGCGGGGGCGGGGGTCGCCCACTGCCCGTCGTCGAATGCCCGGCTGGCGGCCGGGATGTGCCGTGTCACCGACCTGCTGGACGCGGGGGTGGCGGTCGGGCTCGGGGTCGACGGGGCTGCCTCAAACGAGCAGGGCACGCTGATCTCCGAGCTGCGCCAGGCGGTGTTCACGGCCCGGCTGCGCACCGGGCGGGCCGACGCGCTCACCGCCGAGGGGGCGCTCGACCTCGCCACACGGGGTGGCGCCGCCTGCCTCGGCGTCGACGACGTCGGGCGGCTCGAGGTCGGGGCCCGTGCCGACCTCGTGGTGTGGCCGGGCGACGACCTCCACGACGTCCCCCAGCCGATCGACGGGCTCGTGCTCGGCCCCGACCGGCGGGCACGCCACGTCTACGTGGGAGGGGTGCCGGCCGTCACCGACGGTGAGGTGCTGGGCACGGATCTGGCAGCCGCCCACGCGGACCTCGCCCGTCGGGCGCGGCGGCTCTGGGAGTAGCCGCGCCGGTCCGGCGGCGGTGTCCCGGGACCGACTGACGGACAGGGGCCCGCCGCTGCGCGTCGGTAGCCTGGGATGCTCCCCACCGGTGGAGGCGCATCCTGCCCGA
>CAZSQF010000217.1:3353-5297 GCA_964608935.1 uncultured Actinomycetota bacterium
CCGACCGCGGCACGAGGGCTCCGACGAGGGGCCGCACCGACCGTGGTGGCACTGGCTGGTCCTGATCGGCCTCGTCCTCACGGCCGGGCTCGTGCTCACCACGCTGCTCGGGCCCGAAGCACCGCGCGAGGTCGAGTACAGCGAGTTCGTCGGGCTCGTCGAGGCGGACGAGGTCGAACAGGTGACCATCGCCGACGACGGGCGCACGACGGGCGAGCTGACCGACGGCACGCGCTTCGAGACCGTCGTGCCGACGGCGCTGCCGCAGGAGGAGCTGATGGACCTGCTCCTCGAGCACGGCGTCGTGATCGAAGGGCGGGCGCCGGCGCCGGGCTGGTGGGCGTCGCTGATCTGGTTCGTGCCGTTCCTGCTCATCCTGGGCTTCTTCATCTGGATGATGCGCCGCGGTGCACAGAGCCAGATGAACCAGCTCCAGGGGACCGGGCAGAGCCAGGCCGACATCATCGAGACCGAGCGGCCGGACACCACCTTCGCCGACGTCGCCGGCTACGACGAGATGCGGGAGGAGGTCCACGAGGTCATCGACTACCTCAAGGACCCCGACCGCTTCCGACGCGTCGGTGCCCGGGGCCCCGGCGGCGTCCTGCTCGTCGGGCCGGCCGGGACGGGCAAGACGCTGATGGCGCGCGCGATCGCCGGCGAGGCGGACGTGCCGTTCATCTCCGCGTCGGGCTCGGAGTTCGTCGAGATGCTGGTCGGCGTCGGCGCGGCCCGGATCCGGGACCTGTTCAAGCAGGCGCGTGAGCGCCAGCCCTGCATCATCTTCATCGACGAGCTCGACTCGGTCGGGCGCAAGCGCGGCAGCCAGACCACGATCGGGTCCAACAACGAGCAGGAGCAGACGCTCAACCAGCTGCTCAAGGAGCTCGACGGCTTCGACCCCCGCGAGGGGATCGTGATCATCGCGGCCACCAACCGCCCCGAGATGCTCGACGACGCCCTGCTCCGCCCTGGCCGGTTCGACCGGCACATCGAGGTGCCACTGCCGACCCAGGCCGATCGTGTGCAGATCCTCGAGGTCCACACCCGCGGCAAGCCGATCGCGGCCGACGTCGACCTCGACCGGGTCGCCCGCGGCACCCCGGGGTTCAGCGGCGCGAAGCTCGAGAACCTCGTCAACGAGGCGGCGATCACCGCGGTGCGGGAGGAGCACGACGAGATCACCCAGGCCGACTTCGAGGCGGCCCGCGACCGGATCATCATCGGCAAGCGCCAGGACTCCGACGTCCTCCGCGAGGAGGAGAAGGAGCGGGTCGCCGTGCACGAGGCCGGCCACGCGCTCGTCGCGGCGCTCGCCGACGAGGCCGACCCCGTCACCAAGGTGACCATCCTGCCGGCACAGCGGGCCCTCGGCACGACCGAGCAGCTGCCCGTGGAGGAGCGGCGGCTCGCGGCCGAGGGCTACCTCCACGACACGCTGGCGGTGCGGCTCGGGGGACGCGTCGCCGAGTCACTCGTCTACAAGGAGCTGTCGACCGGTGCGGCGCACGACCTCGCGACCGCGACCGAGCTGGCGACCCGGATGGTGCGCGAATACGGGCTGTCGGACCGGCTCGGCCCGGTCGGCTACGGGATGGAGGACGCCCCGGGCGGGCTGCCGGGCCTCCAGAGCCGCCCGTTCGCCGAGGAGACCCAGAAGCAGATCGACGAGGAGGTCGAGCGCCTGCTCCGCGGGGCCGAGGCGCGCGCCGAGCAGCTCCTGGCCGACCACCGCGACGTCTTCGACGAGCTCGTCGCGCGGCTGCTCGACCAGGAGGTCGTGGACGGGGACGAGATCTACGAGCTGCTCGACGGGACGGACGGGTCGGGGTCGTCGACCGCTTGACCCGGGTCGGTCCGACCAGCCGCCATCCACCCCACCGCCTCCCGGCGCCCCTCCGGAGCCGGCGATCCGTCGAGTAAGTTGCCCCTGTCGGCGACGGC
>CAZSQF010000218.1:0-5287 GCA_964608935.1 uncultured Actinomycetota bacterium
GCCGCATCCGAGCGGTTCCACACCGACACGGGCATCGCCCGTTTCTCCCCGGAAGCCGGGCGTTTCGATCGTTCCCGCCATGCCGCACATGCCGGTCTGGACCCCACCGACGCGGCCGCATGCTGGGAGGAGGGCGGCCAGTTGTCTCTGGCCGACGCGGTCGCGTATGCCCGCCGCGGGCGGGGCGAGCGTCAACGCCCGCAGATCGGCTGGGCGTCACTGACCCCCGTCGAGCGCGACCTCGTACGGCTGGTCGCCCAGGGCCACACCAACGCCGAGATCGGGCAACGCCTGTTCATCTCGGTCAACACGGTCAAGAAGTACCTGTCCCGCGTCTACACCAAGGTGGAGGTCGACGGGCGCGCGGATCTCGCCGCCGAGGTGGCCCGCCGCGACCTGTAGTCCACCCCTGGCCGCCGAAACGTACCCGGTCGGGTGTCTTTCTCTGGCCTCTTGTGCGTCATCGTCGCAGACGTCACCGCACGAGACGTAAGGAGAGCGCGCATGAGCAGCCCACGCACCCACTACGTGACCACCAGCGACGGCGTCGCGATCGGAGCCACTGTGCACGGCCAAGGACCGCCGCTGGTGTTCCTGCACGGCAATCCAGGCGATAGCGACCTCGACTTCCAGCTGCTACTGCCACACCTGACCGATCGCTTCACCTGCCACCTGCTCAGCAACCGTGGTCGTGGCCTCAGCGGCGATCACCCCGACCTCAGCCCCGGTCGACTGGTCGACGATGTCCTGACCTACCTCGACAGCCTCGGACAACCGGCCGGGCTGGTGGGCTGGGGTTCCGGCGCCGACCTCGCGCTCGCCGTGGCGGCGCAGTCCGAGATGGTGGCCGCGGTGGCTCCCGTTGCGCCTGTGCTGCCGCGCCTGCTGGACGAGCAGCAGCTAGCAGCCTTCGTCGAAACCTTCGCCCGCATGGGCACGCTGGCCGCCGAAGGCCGGCAGACCGAAGCCATGCGCGCGCTCGCTGAGATCTCCTTCGACGACGACGAGATCGCTGCCCTCGACGACGCCGGCTACTTCGAAACCGCGGGGCGTTACGTCCCGACCCTGCTCAAGACCATGCAGCAACAGCAGGACCATGAAGGCCCCACCCCTGATGATCCGGCCGTGCTCGACGCGATCTCGACTCCGGTGCTGGTGCTGCAGGGATCAGGCGCCAAGCCCTTCCTTGCCGCCGCCGCACGGCACGTGGCCGACCACGTCCCCAACGCAACGGTGCACGAGATCCCCGACGCCGGGCTGGCCGCCCCGCTGACCCATCCCGAGGCGCTCGCCGAGGCACTCACCGAGTTCTTCTCGCCAGCGCGGCAGCCGATCTGAGCCGCCGACCTGGTCGCGCTGGAGGCCGCTTCGACCTCGACCCTGAGGTCCGCCGTCGTCACGCCGCCCAGCGTCGTGTTGGCCGTGCCCTCCATGTTGTCCGGACCCTTTTCGCTTGAGCTGGGCACACCGCGGGCGCGGGCCCCGCGCTCGCCGAGACCGAGTGCTCGCAGACGGAAGCGCCCCGCGCAACTCCATTCCCTGGTGCATGACACCTCCGCTGCACATCGGTGAGTGGGCGCTGGGCGCGCTCGCGCACGGTCAGGATCGATGCGACGACGCGCGAGCACATCTGGAGGCCAGCCGCGCACTGTCCACCGACCCGAGGTTCCCGTTCCCGCTGGGACGGTCGTTGCTCGGCCTCGCGAAGCTGGCCAGGGAGGACGAGGACCTCGGCAAGGCGTGGGAGCTGGCCCACGACAGCCTCGAGACCCTGGCCGACTACGGCGACCGGGTCGGGGCCGCCGCGGCGCTGGAGACGATCGCGGACATGGCCGCAGCCCTCGGCGAGCCCGAACGGTCGCTGCGCCTGCTTGCCGCATCCGAGCGGTTCCACACCGACACGGGCATCGCCCGTTTCTCCCCGGAAGCCGGGCGTTTCGATCGTTCCCGCCATGCCGCACATGCCGGTCTGGACCCCACCGACGCGGCCGCATGCTGGGAGGAGGGCGGCCACCTGTAGTGGCACCCTGGCTGCCCGGAGATACGCGGTCGGGTCAACTTCTCCGGCGTCCTGTGCGTCATCGTTGCTTGCATACCCGCACCAGGGGCAGGAGGAAGCCCATGAGCAACGAACGCACCCACTACGTGACCACCACCGACGGCGTCACCATCGGCGCCACCGTGCACGGCCAGGGACCGCCGCTGGTGTTCCTGCACGGGATCATCGGCGACGGCGACCTCGACTGGCAGGGGCTGCTGCCGCACCTGACCGGAAGGTTCACCTGCCATCTGCCGAGCTGGCGTGGCCGTGGCCTCAGCGGCGATCACCCCGACCTCAGCTTCGGTCGGATGGTCGACGACTTCATCGCCTACCGCGACAGCCTCGGGGAGGCGGCCGGAGTGGTGGGCTGGTCCGCCGGCGCCGATCTGGCACTCGCGATGGCGGCGCAGTCCGACGCGGTGGATGCGGTGGCCGTACTCGAACCATCGATGCCGCGCCTGCTGGACCAGCAGCAGCGTGCGGCGTTCGGCGACGCCTTCGCCCGCATGGGCGAGCTGGCCGCCGAGGGCAGGTTGACGGATGCCATGCGCGCGTTCGCCGGTGTCCCGTTCGCCGACGACGAGATCGCCGCGCTCGACAACGCCAGCTACCTCGAGGCCGCGGGGCGCTACGTCCCGACCATGCTCAGCAACATCCAGCAGCAGCCGCAGTATCAAGGCCCCACCCCTGATGATCCGGATGTGCTCGGTGCGATCTCAGCTCCGGTGCTGGTGCTGCACGGATCGGACTCCAAGCCCGTGGCCGTCCGCGCCGCGAAGCACGTGGCCGACCACGTCCCCCACGCACGGACACACCAGATCCCCGGCGCCGGGCACGTCGCCCCGCTCACCCATCCCGAGGCACTCGCCGAGGCACTCGCCGAGGCACTCACGGAGTTCTTTTCGCCAGCGCAGCAGCCGACCTGACCCGCCGACCCGACAACCCAGATGCACCGGTCCCCGATCGGCGGTGCGGTCCACCTCGCACCTGAACCGCTCGACGACGCCACCAGCCGATCGAGGCGTTCGTCGAGGCTCTCCTGACCCGCTCCGCGCCACGGCGCCAGCGTCCGTGTCAACCCGCAGGCAACCCGCCGTGGATGCTTCTATGGGCGTTCGGCTGCGAACTGCGAAGCGCTCGAAGTCTCGGTCCCGAGCGGCGTCAGGCAACGCTCCCCGATGGGAGCTCAAAGTCGTGCGCTACCCGGCGTTCCAACCGCAGTGATCTGACGGCTTCGAACGTGGGATCTGACGGGTCATCTCGGGACTTCGGGCTCTCGATGCTGCTCGTGCTGCTTCCGTAGCCGGAGGGAGAGGACAACGAAGACGAGCCCCACGCCGACGAGTAGGAAGGCGGACAGGGTTTCGGTGTTCCAGGTGAGGCTTCCCACGGCTGCGAACGCGACGAGAACACGATCCACCCGGTCCGAGAGTTGGCGCCGCCACATCGCCACAGCGAGCAGGATGAGGCCGAGCCCCAGCGCAAGGGTCCCGAAGATGGCGAACTCGATCACCCAGCTGAGGAGGTACACGGCTGGAGCAACGAACAGCAGGACCACAGCGCCGCGGCCGGCAATCCCGGCATGCCACAGCTTGGCCGGCCAGCCCACGGCCGCCCAAGCGGGGATGGCTTCCAGTCGGGTTCGCGGAACAGAGACCGCGAGATCGAGGGCGATGAGCCCCGAAGCCCGACGACCGCGCTCGCGGACGAGGTCGTCGAACACCTGTGCCATCTCTCGGCCGTGCTCCGTTCGAAGGCTCCTGGGGTAGAACCAGAGCAGCCAGTGGTAGACCATCTCGTGACGACCGACCTTGGGGGCGTTCACCCTGCCGCTCCAAAGCCGAGCTGCGGTCGCGGTACGCCGGCGTTGACGATCATGCGCCGCAGGCGGGCGACCTCTGCGGAGAGGACGCGCTCGCCGAATCCGGTGAGGCGGTAGTAGCGGCGCCGCTGGTCATCGTTGTCGCAATCCGGCGGTGCGTCGGTACGGGGGCCTGGTTCGAGAGGTGAGCGCCGGTCGTGTGCTCGAGGTGGAGACCGCAGTTGCTCGCGGCCACGGACCACGAGTAGTTCGTCGCCCTGTGCGGCTACGTGGCGCACATCGACCCGGGCGCGACGGGGTGGACCCGGGTCATCGACGACTTCTCGGCGGAAGGACCCGCGCCGCGGGACGGCGTCGCCGCGCCGTAGTTGCTTTTGCTGGCTTGTGGTCGGCGGGCTGATCCTGCTCGCGTCGGCTCCCTCGCCTGGCTCGCCACCTGCCATTACCACCGTCGCGACTGACCGACCTCGCTCCAATCGGTCCAAGCGGTCTTGGAGCGGTTGTGGAGCGCCATGCCGCAGCCTCGCCACATCGCTGACGACGCCCTCCGACTGCAGCCGGCCCATTTCCCGGAAGCCCGCCGCAGCTGACAAGCGGGCCAAGGGGAGGAGAGAGGGAGAACCCATGCGCACGCTCAGTTCAGACCGGAGCGACGAGGACCGCAGCACCGGACGACGTCCATCGAGGCGTAGGTGGCTGCTCGCGGCAGCCATCGGCGGCCTGACCCTCGCGGCCATCGGGGTGTTCACGGTGCTCCAGATGCAGCCGAGCCAGGACGTGGTCGCACCGACCACCGAACCGACCGACCTCGACCCGGCCACCGAACCGACCGACCTCGGCCCCGAGCTCGATACGGCCAGGATCGCCGACGCGGTCGCGCTCGCCGAGGCATACATCGACGCCCGCAACGCCTACGACAGTGCCCGGGCGCGAGAGCTGGTCGCCGACGACTTGAGCACGAGCGAGTATCCGGACGGCTGGCAGTCCACGACCAACATCGAGCTCGCCTTCGAGTTCCACCGCGCCTACGGCTTCGAACACTTGGAGGTCGACTGCACGCCGGAAGGCGACACCGCGGAGAACGAGACGCCGGACCCGATCAAGGTGCGGTGTGACTACCTGTGGAACAGCGAGCTCCACCGGACCGGGAACTTCCCGCCCTCACCGACCTCCGTCACCGTCACCGTCGAGGACGGGCAGATCACGCGCGTCGCTCGCGGTCCCGTCAGGACCGACGAGCTGCCTGCCTCGGCGAGGACCCAGCTCGAGTTCTGGAACCGCTTCGTCACTTTCGTCGCCATCGAAGACGCTGACTTCTCCGACGTGGTCCATCGGTCGCTCCAGCTCGAGCCGGAGGCCACCCAGGAGCTCATCGAGCGCCTGCCCGAGTACTTCGAGCGGTACGAGGAGTGGGTCGAGGCCCA
>CAZSQF010000219.1:0-5281 GCA_964608935.1 uncultured Actinomycetota bacterium
GAACCCCGACGGTCCGGATCTCGCCGCGTACCTCGACCGGCACCTCGAAGGCGAGTTCTGAGTGGTCGAGGTCCGTCCGGCACGGCCCGACGAGTTCCAAGCGGTCCTCGACCTGTGGCGAGAGGCCGGCTCCGAGCCTGGGGCGACCGATGACATCGCCGCCCTGCACGCGCTCGGTCGCTCCCACTCGGAGGCCTTGCTCCTCGCGGTGGTCGACGGCGACCCGGTCGGCACCATCATCGCGACGTGGGACGGATGGCGGGCCAGCATCTACCGGCTCGCGGTCCGGCCCGACCACCGCCGTAGATCGATCGCCCGGACATTGCTCGCGGAAGCCGAGCGCTCGCTCCAGCGTGCGGGAGCACGCCGCGTGAACGTGATCGTGCTGAACGAGGCCGAACCGGCCATCGGGTTCTGGACCGACGTCGGGTACCAGCACGACGAACGAGTGCGGCGATACGTCCACAATCTCCGGTGACGAACTCGCACCTGGGAGCGTTCAAGCGAGTGAGACGTGTGGGGCACACGCAACGTGCGGGAAATCGGCGACGCCGCAAGGCAGGACGGCGGCACCCAGAGGCAGACGACGGGGCTGCCCGCCGGCCCCTACCTGTGCGCCCATGGGTTCGTGCAACCCCATTCGGTAGCCGCCGATACAGATATGGGCCGCGCCCGACGGCGTGCGCGTTATGGACTGCTTCGCGGATCGCAAGACCCGTGCAATCACTGCGCGCGTTCACGAGCGGTCGTCTGGGGTCCACTCGTCCCTGTTGCTGCTCCTGGCAGCGCGGTCCTTCGCCCTTGGCCCGAAGGACCGCAGCGAGATCGGGTGACGCCCGCGTGTCGTTAGGCGTGACCTCGACCACACGGCCGACTGCGCGCAGTCACGGCAGCGGGCAGGTAGCGACCCGGCTACTAGGTCTGGTCCGCAGGCGATGACGGACCGCCGTTGCCGAGCTGTCCCGTGTCGCCGTCGGGCCGCTCGCCGTCGGCGGTGAGGCCGAGCATGCGGTGCAGCCGGGCGGTGGGGACCAGGATGCGCCGGCCGAGCCGGATGGTGGGGAGGTGGCCGTCGGCGGCGGCCCGGTAGGCGGACCGGCGGCTGATGCCCAGCAGTTTGCCGGCCTGTTCGACGGTCATGGTTGCGGGCTGGTCACGGTCAGACATGGGGCTCCCTCCTCGCGATCGGGTGTCCTCCACGTAGGGAGTTGCCGTCGGGAGGTGCGATTTGTGACACGAGCTGTCACAGCGACGTTGCGAGTGCGCCTGCTGCGCAACCAGCGACGCCCGTGCCGACGAATCGGCTCCGGTTCAGCGTGACACTGGCCGTCACGCCCTGATCCCAGCCGACACCCACTGACACGGATTCTTGCGAATTCTGCCCTGAAACCGCCTAGAATCGAAGACTCGATGCTCGACAGCACCCTTCGCTGTCGCCATCCTCCGCCTATGCAGCAGCCACACAGACTGGCACTCGTAGAGTGCGGCGGCGGAAGCGGCGGACGGTGCTGAACATCGGGCGCATGGGCCCGCGCAGCCACGACTACTACCTGTCGCTGGTCGCGCCAGGGCCGGAGAGCTACTACCTCGCCCGCGGCGATTAGCCCGGCCGCTGGCTCGGCGGGTGTGCCGCCCGGCTCGACCTGACCGGACGGGTCGAGGCGGACCAGCTCCGCGCGGGTGCTCTCTGGCGCCGACCCGCATTCGGGTCGGCAGCTGGCCGGGCATCCGGCGCGGCGTATCCCCGGGTTCGACCTCACCTTCCGGGCGCCGAAGTCGGTGTCGCTGCTGTGGGGCCTCGGCGACCGCGACGTCGCCGGCCAGGTGGTGGCGGCGCACGACGCCGCGGTGGACGCCGCAGTCGGCTACCTGGAACGTGCCGCCGGCTACACCCGACGCGGCGCGGGCGGGGTCGAGTCGGTCAAGGTCGACGGGTTCGTGGCGGCGGCGTTTCGGCATCGCACGTCGCGGGCGAACGATCCGTTGCTGCACACCCACGTGCTGGTCGCCAACCTGGCGGAGACGGTCGATGATGGGGTGTGGCGGACGCTGGACTCGCGCCGGCTCTACATCCATGCCCGCACGGCCGGGTTCCTGTATCAGGCCCAGCTGCGGTTCGAGCTGACCCGCCGGCTCGGCGTGGCCTGGGGCCCGGTTACGAACGGCTACGCCGACCTCGCCGGCGTCCGGCGTGAGTGGATCGAGGAGTTCTCCCAGCGCCGCGCCGCGATCGTCCACGAACTCGAGCAGCGCGGCGAGGACTCGGCGGCCGCGGCGCAGGCGGCGACGCTGGCCACCCGGCAGGCCAAGGACACTGGCGCCTCGGAGGCCGAGCTGCGGGACGACTGGCGGAGCCGGGCGCGACGCCTCGGCGTCGATGACGGCTGGTGGCGTCGGCTGCTCGACCGCACGGCACCGCAGCGGCCGGACGTGGGCGGGCTGTATGGGGTGCTGGTCGAGGACGAGGCGCTCACCGAGGAGGCGTCGACGTTCGCTCGCCGCGACGTGCTCCGCCAGGTGGCCGAGCGGCTCCCCACCGGTGCGCCGGTCGAGTACCTGGAGGAGGTCGCGGATGCGATCATCGGCCACGATCCCGATCGCGTCATCCCGCTCAGAGCGACCCGCGGCCAGCTCACCGCCCTTGATGTGATCCGGCGTGGGGACGGAAGGATCGTGCCGGCCGACGGCGCCGAGCCGCGCTACACCACCCGCGGGCTGCTGCTCACCGAACAGCACGCCCTCAACCAGGCCCTCACCCGGCTCGACGACAACATCGCCACCGTCCCCGACAACACGGTCGAGGCCGCGATCCGGCGGCGGACCCTGAGCGACGAGCAGGGGGCGATGGTGCGCCGGCTCTCCCGCTCGGGCGCCGGGGTCGAGGTGGTGGTGGGCAAGGCCGGCACTGGCAAGACCTACGCCCTGGATGCCGCCCGAGACGCCTGGTCTGCGGCCGGCATCCGCGTCACCGGAGTAGCGCTGGCGGCCCGGGCCGCACTCGAGCTGCAAGACGCGGCCGGCATCCCCGCCACCACTCTCGCGCGGCTGCTCGGCCAGCTCGACGACGGGAGCCCGTCATCGTTGGCGCCCGGGTCGGTGCTGGTAGTTGACGAGGCCGGGATGGTTGGCACCCGCCAGCTCGCCCGCCTCCTCGACCACACCCGCCGGCTGCAGGTGACGGTGGTGCTGGTCGGTGACCCCCATCAGCTGCCCGAGATCGACGCCGGCGGGCTGTTCCGCACCCTGACCACCCGCCTGCCAGCGGTCGAGCTCACCCACAACCGCCGCCAACAGCACCGCTGGGAACAGGGCGCGCTCGACGAGCTACGCCACGGCGACCCCGAGGCCGCCGTCGCCGCCTACCGGCAGCACGGACGGATCGTCACCGCCGACACCGCCGAAGCCGTCCGCGAACAACTCGTCACCGACTGGTGGCACACCTACCGCCAGGCCGGCGGCAGCCAAGCCGTCATGGTCGCGCTACGCCGGGCCGACGTCCACGACCTCAACCACCGGGCCCGCACCCGACTGCTGCAGACCGGGCAGCTCACCGGCCCCACCGTCGACACCGGCGACGGGCTCGCCTTCCAGGCCGGGGATCGGATCGTGTGCCTGCGCAACAACCGGCGGCTCGGGGTGGTCAATGGCACCCGCGCCACCATCACCCGCATCGACCCGCTCCGCCGGATCATCCACGCCGAAGGCAACGACGGGGCCGTCATGGAGCTGCCTGCCGCGTATCTCGAGGCCGGCCGCGTCACCCACGGGTATGCGATCACGGGGCACAAGGCCCAGGGGCTGACCGTGGACCACACGTTCGTGCTCGGGTCCGCCGAGCTGTACCGCGAGTGGGGCTACGTCGCGCTATCCCGCGGGCGCCACACCAACCGGCTCTATCTCTGCGACAGCGATCAGCTCGACGACCTCCACCACCACGGCACCGAACCGGACGTCGACCACATCGCCAGCGTCACCAGCCGGCTGCACCGCTCCCGCGCCGAACAGCCCGTCACCCCCGAACTGATCGAGGTCGCGGCCCGGTGGCGGCAGCTCCACACGCGGCTCCACGCGCCCGACATCGCGCGCCAGCGCGCGCTGACGGGCCGACGGTCCGAGCTCGCTGCCGACCGGCAGGCCGTCGCTGAGCAGCTCGACCGGATCACTCGACGGATCGAGAACGCCGCCAGCGGGCTGGGACGGCTAAGCAACCGGCAACTGCTCGCGCAGCTCCGCCACGACCACGTCGCTTACACCGTGCGGCTCGGCCGGCTCGACGGCCAGCTCCGCGACGTCGACGCGGAGCTGGCCGCCCTGCCATCCGACCGGCGGATCGCGGAGCTCGAGGACCAGCACGGCCGGCTCGCCTCCCAGCTGCACTGGGCCGCGTCACGACGCATCGCCGGCTACCGCGACGCCTGGCCCCACCACCTCACCACCGTGCTCGGTCCGCCTCCGGCAGACGGTCGCGGCCAAGACCGCTGGGAGCAGGCCGCGTTCGCGATCGAGAAGTACCGGCTGCGTTGGCACATCAACGACCCACAAAGCCCGGTCGGTCGCGAACCCGGCGACCCGCTGCAACGCCAGGACTACCGGCAGGCCGCTTGGGAGATCGAGGACGCCCGCTGCGAACTCGACGCGGACCGGGCACCACCCGTCCGAGCGCTGCGACGAGGGCTGAGCCAATGAGCCATCCACAGGCCGCCGGGACAGCGCTGGAGCAGCACAGCGAGAACGGCGAGGCTGACCGAGGCAGGAAGGCCAGCCTCACAAACAAGGACCCAGGCATCGGCGCGAAGGAGGGCAACCATGAGCGGCGTCTACAAGTACGAGACCAAGGCCGGACCCCGCTGGCGCATCGTCGACGACGGCCCACCCGTCTTCGATCCCGAAACCGGCGAGGTCAGGCGCCGGCAGACCCAGCGACGTGGGTTCCTGCGGGAGAAGGACGCGAAACAGGCACTGCGGGCGGTCCAGGGCGACGTCGACGATGGAACCTACGTCGAGCCCGACCAGATCACACTTGGGGCTTACCTGACCGACGAATGGTTGCCGTCGATCAAGCCGCGCTCGGCTGACAGCGCGCGCCGGCACCGCGGCACGGTGTCGGCCGCGACCCACAACCGCTACGCGAAGGACCTGGCCCGCTACGTGACGCCGAGGCTCGGTGGCGTCCGCCTTCAGGCGCTCACACCCGGAGACCTCGACGCGCTCTACGACGACCTCGAACGTGCTGGCGGGAACGACGGCGGGCCGCTCTCGGCCACGACGGTCGCGAACGTCC
>CAZSQF010000220.1:0-5277 GCA_964608935.1 uncultured Actinomycetota bacterium
ACGGCTATGACGCCCAGCAGCTGGTCCAGGGGCTACGCAGCTTCGTCGACGAGCTCGGGTTGGACGTGCTGCTCGTGGACACCCATCCCGGCCTGGGCGAGGAGACGTTGTTGGCCGTGGCCATCAGCGACACGGTTCTGACGGTGCTGCGGCCCGACCAGCAGGACTACGAGGGCACCGGGGTGCTGATCGACGTGGCGGCCGGTCTCGAGGTGCCCCGGACCGCGCTGGTCGTCAACAAGGTGCCGGCATCGCTGGGACGGGAGGAGGTGCGCCGCCGGGTCGCGGAGACCTACGGAGCCAGCGTCGTCGGCGTGCTGCCCCACGACGACGACATGATGCTGCTCGCCAGCGGCGGCGTGTTCGCGCTGCACCATCCCGACCACCCGTTCACCACGGCGCTCGCGGAGGTGTCGTCGTACGTCCTGGGCGAGCCGGGCTGATGGAGGACAGCCGGCCGCCGATCACGCGCGACGAGCTCCTCGGCGGGCTGCTGGGTCGGCGGGTCAGCACGTCGCTGTACGCGATCGAGCGGCGTGTCGCCTACCTCGCCATCGAGGCCCGCCATGCCACCGCGCCGGCCATCTGCGAGCGGATGGCGGCGACCCAGGAGCGAGCGTTCCTCGCCGCGCTGCGCCTGGGACGCGAGCTGCCGGATGGCCCGAGCATCCAGGATCTGGAGCGGTTCGTGTCGGCGTGCACGCACCTGGTGCCGGGGGACGCGGCTGCGAGGGCGGAGCTGGCCCACCGGCTCGGTGCGAAGCACCGGTTCCGTGCGAACGACGTGCCGCGGTTGCGCGCCACTCTCGGCCTCGACGACGCCACGGTCCACCAGGCGTATCGTCGGCGGCACGGCCACGACCTCGACGCCGTGTACGCGACGACGCTGCCGCCGAGTGACCGTCGGCGATGGTGGTGGGCTCGGCTCGCCGCCCGCCTCGAGGACCTCCCGCCGTTCTGGTCCGCGTTCAGCCTCACACTGACGCAGACCGTCGGGGCCGGTGTGCTCGCGCTTCCGATCGCGATGGCCGGCGTCGGCCCGTTGCCGGGCCTCGTGCTGATCGTCGTGCTCGGGCTGGTGAACGTGCTGACGGTGATGGCCGTGGCCGAGTCGTTCTCGCGCACGGGCACGGTGCGGTGGGGTGGCGCGTACTTCGGGCGCGTCGTCACGCAGCACCTCGGGCCGCTCGCGGGCGTCGTGCTGTCGGTCACGCTCGCCGTGTTGACCGTCCTGGCGCTGCTGGCGTACTACGTCGGGCTGGCCAGCACGCTCGGGGTCGCCACGGGCGTCCCGGACCCCGTCTGGGCCGCTGGGCTGTTCCTGGTGACGGCTGGCTTCGTGTGGCGCGGGCGCCTCGAGGCGACCGTGGTGTCGGGGCTGCTTGTGGGGGCGGTCAACATCCTCATCGTCCTCGTCCTGTCGGTGCTCGCCTTCGGCGAGCTCGAGATGGCCAACCTCCGCCACGTCGACGTCCCGTTCGTCGGGGGGCGCCCCTTCGATCCCGGCATCCTGGGGCTGATCTTCGGGGTCGTCCTGCTGGCCTACTTCGGCCACACCGCCGTGGCCAACGGAGCGCGGACCGTCCTCCGGCGCGACCCCAGCGGCCGCTCGCTCGTGCGGGGGACGGCGGCGGCGATGGTGACGGTCATCGCGCTGTACGGCGTCTGGACGGTCGCCGTCGGCGGCGCCGTGCGCCCGGCCCGGCTGGCCACCGAGTCCGGGACCGCGCTGACCCCGTTGGCGGAGAGCCTCGGTGCGGTCGTGCTCGGCTTCGGAGCGGTGTTCGTCGTGCTTGCGATGGGGATGGCGGCGGTGCACTTCTCGATGGGGCTGCACCACCAGACCGTCGAGCTCCTGCCGTGGTCGGGGCGGCCGGCGCGGCTTGCGGGGCTCGTCCCGTTGGCCGGGGTGTTCGTGGCCGTCGAGGTGCTGCTGCTGACCGGCCGCGAGTCGTTCACCGGGGCGCTCGGGTTCGTCGGGACGCTGACCGCACCGCTGCTGATCGGCATCTTCCCGATCCTGCTCGTGGTTGCGACCCGCCGACGCGGCGACTACCTCCCTACCGGCGCTACGCGGTGGACGGGGCGGACGGTCGTGGCGCTGTTGGTCTACGCCCTCTACCTCGGCGCGGTCGTCGCTCACGGCGCCGCGATCTGGCAGTCACCGATCGAGCGGCTGGCCGCGTTCGTGACCGCCGCGCTGGTCCTCGCGGCGACGGTCGGAGCGGTCCGCGCCGGCGCGTTCGTCCCTCTCGCCACGATCGAGGTCCGGCGCGACCGCGACCTCGGCCGTGATCGGTTGCGTGTCACGGCCAACGGCCGGTATGTGTCCAGCGAGGCGCGGGTCGAGGTCACCGGACGGGATGAGCAGACCTGGGCCGTCGACGGGGCTGCGGATCTGCCTGAGCGGGCTCGTGCCGTGACCGTGCCCCTGGAGGCCGGTGTCGCTCGGCAGCTGCGGGTGTGGGCCCATGAGGTCGACCCCTCGGGTGCCACCGTTCCCCTCCCGGTCGACGTGTCCCTGCACGCCGGCGGGGCGCCGAGCCCCCTCGCGCTGAGCGACGGGCACGCGGTCGTCCCGCTGGAGGGGCCGGTGACCGTGCAGCTCGACCTCCCGCCGGTGGGCCGAGACCGTGTCGGCGTCACCGACCCGGACCCACCGGGAGGTGGTGGATGAGCGCGCGGGTGCTCGTCGTCGACGACAGCCACCTCAACCGCGAGGTGCTGGCGCACGCCGTCGTCGCGGCCGGCTACGAGGCCGAGCTCGCCGCCGACGGCGCCGAGGCTCTCGAACGGCTGCGGGCGCCGGCGCCGACTGCTCCCGTCGACGTGGTCCTGCTCGACGTCGTGATGCCGGTGCTGGACGGCTTCGACGTGCTGCGGGCGATCAAGGCCGATCCCGACCTGCAGCACCTGCCGGTGATCATGGTGTCGGCGTTGGACGAGATGGACCGCGTCGTCCACAGCATCGAGCTCGGCGCCACCGACTACCTCACCAAGCCGATCCATGGTCCGATGCTGCGGGCCCGGCTGCGAGCGTCGCTGGCCGCCAAGCGGCTGCGCGACCTCGAGCTCGACCACCTCGAGCAGGTGGATCGCGTCATCCGGGCGGCCGTATCGATCGAGGACGGCGCCTACGACGGCACCGGGCTCGCGTCCGTGGCCGACCGCGACGACGCGCTCGGGACGCTCGCTCGCGTGTTCCAGCGGATGGCGGCCGAGGTGCAGGCGCGCGAGGCAGCCCTGCGGGCACAGGTCGACGAGCTGCGCATCGAGATCGACCAGGGCCGCCTCGACCAGCGGGTGGCCGAGGTCACCGGATCGGAGTATTACCGCCGCCTGTCCGACGAGGCGGCCGAGCTCAAGCGGATCCTGACCGACCCGGCAGGAGGCGACGATGACTGACCAGGCGGACCGCCCCGATGACGGCGGGCTGCGCCCCGACACGCTCGCGATCGTGCCGATGGCGACCGCCGGAGGTATCTGGGGCCTGCTCTACGTGATCGCCGGTGTGCCACAGGTGGCCGGGTGGCCATGGGGCTACACCGTCCTGGCCGTGTTCAACCTGTGGTTCTACCAGCGGCGCCGGTTCACGCGGGCCCTCGACCTGCAACTGCTGTTCAGCCTGATCATCCCGTGGCTGCTGATGCTCCACCTCGGCGGCTTCCGTGCGTCCGGGGCGGTCATGATCTGGTCGTTGCTCGCCCCGGTCGGTGCCCTGCTGGCCTACGGCACGCGGCGCGGGTTGTGGTGGTTCGTGGCCTACGCCGGCCTGGCGGCGGTCGCGGCCGTCGTCGAACCGCGTCTCGCCGCGTCGGCAGCGCCGGTCAGCCCGACCTGGATCGCGACGTTCTTCTTCATGAACATGATCGGCGTCACGTTCGTGGCCTGGCTCGTCACGGCGCGGTACGCGTCACAACGCGCTGACCTGATCGAGGCGGAACGTGAGGCGCGGATCGACGCCGAGGAGGCGACCCGGGCCAAGAGCGAGTTCCTGGCCAACATGACCCACGAGATCCGGACCCCGATGAACGCCGTCATCGGCATGAGCAGCCTGCTGGCCACCACCGACCTCGACAACGAGCAGACCGAGTACGTCACAGCCGTTCGCACCAGCGCCGAGGTGCTGCTTGCCACCATCAACGACGTCCTCGACTTCTCCAAGGTCGAGGCCGGGCGCCTCGAGACGCACCCCGAGCCGACCCGCCTGCGCTCGCTCGTGGAGGGCACGCTCGACGTCATCGCGCCGCTCGCGTCGCAGAAGCGCATCGACCTCGTCTACCACGTCGCTGACGACGTCCCCGCCGTCGTGGAGACCGACGCGCACCGGCTGCGACAGGTACTGGTCAACCTGCTGACGAACGGGGTCAAGTTCACCGAGGAGGGCGAGGTCGCCCTGCTCGTGTCGTGGGCGGCCACCGACCACGGCGGGCCGCGCGTCGTGTTCGAGGTCCGCGACACCGGCATCGGCATCTCACCCGAGGCGCGCGACCGGTTGTTCGAGTCGTTCAGCCAGGTGGACGCCTCGACGAGCCGCCGCTTCGGTGGCACGGGGCTCGGACTGGCGATCAGTCAGCGCATCGTGGGCCTGCTCGGCGGGACGATCGAAGTCGACAGCGAGGTCGGGACGGGATCGCGGTTCCGGTTCGCGATCCCCGCCGTGACCTCGGACGCCGCTGCCCCGACAGGCATGATCGCAGCGGGTGGGCTGGCGGGACGCTCGGTGCTGGTCGTCGATGACAATGCCACCGAGCGGCGCCTGCTCGACGGGTTCCTGCACGACTGGAGCATGGTGTCGGTGACGGCCGCGTCCGCGGAGGAGGCATTCGCCGCCGTCCGGGACGCGGAACGGTTCGACGCGGTGGTCCTCGACCACGACCTCGACGGCGGGGGGCTCGATCTCGCCCACCGGTTGCGCGACGCGCCGGCGACCCGCGACGCGACGATCGTCCTGGTGACCGCGCTCGGCGAGCGCGAGAGTGTCTCCGACGCCGAACGAGCGATGGTCGACGAGGTGCTCACACGACCGGTCAAGCAGTCGTCGCTCCACGACGCCCTCGCGGCGGTCGTCGCCGATGCCGACGGCGGGTCGCGCCCGAGCCCGCCGGCGCCGACCGTGCTCGACCCGGACTTCGGCCGGGACCACCCGATGCGGATCCTCGTCGCCGAGGACAACCCGACCAACCAACGGCTGATGAGCAAGCTGTTGGAACGGCTCGGGTACGCGCCGACCCTCGTCGGCGGCGGCGCCGAGGCCGTGGACGCGGTCCGCGACGG
>CAZSQF010000221.1:0-5265 GCA_964608935.1 uncultured Actinomycetota bacterium
AGCCGATGCCGAGCTCCTCGGGGAGGGCGCGCAGCGCCGCCTCGATCGCCTCGACCCTCCAGTCGACGTCGGCAAGCACGCGTGAGGCCGCCTCGATGGACTCGCTCGCGCCGGCCTTGGTCAGGACCTTGGCCACGCTCTCGGGGTCGAGCTCGACGTCGTCGCGGAAGAACGCCGGGGCGTACTGCCGGACCTCGTCGAGCCGTTGCATCCGCTCCTGCACCAGCGGAACGAGGCCGCGCAGGGTCGCCAGCTGCTCGTCGCTGGGCGCCGAGGCGATGATTGGCTCGCCGCCCAGGCTGCCGTCGAGGAACGGCACCAGCCGTTCGGCGAGGTCGTCCTCGGCGAGGTCGCGGATCCGCTCGCCGTTGAAGGCCGCCAGCTTGTCCACGTCGAACGCCGCGGCGGCGCGGCCGACCGCCGCCAGGTCGAACTCGGCCACGAGCTCGGCGTCGGTGAGTCGCTCGCGACCGTCGCCGGGGGCCCAACCGAGCAGTGCGAGATAGTTGCGCAGGGTCTCTGGCAGAAACCCCTGTCTCGCGAACTCCATGACCGCGACCGACCCGTGCCGCTTGGACAGCTTCTTGCGGTCCATGCCGACCACCATCGGCAGGTGCGCGAACCCCGACGGGCGGTCCCACGACGGCTCACGCGCCGGCAGGCCCGCCTCCTCGAGCGCTGCGTCGACGAGGCCGTTGGCCACGAGCAGGTCGTAGAGCAGCAGCTGGCGCGGCGTCACCGACAGCAGGTCCTCGCCGCGGCAGACGAGGTTGATGCCCTGGGCCACGTCGTCCACCGAGTTGGCCAGCGGATAGGTCGCCGTGGCGTCGGACCGCACGATCACCGGGTCGGACACCTGGGCCCAGTCCCACCGCACCTCGCCCCGGACGAGGTCGTCGACCACGATCTCGCCCGACTCGGGGGTACGCAGGCGCAGGCTCGCACCGCGTCCCTCGTCGACGAACCGGGCGATCTCGCCCTCGGTGTGCTCGAAGTCCGATGCCTTGACCACCGGCGGGCCCTCGCCCGCGCCCGTCCGGCGCGCCTCGCGCCACGCCGTGAGCTCCTCGCTGGTGCGGTAGTCGCGGTAGGTCGCCCCCGACTGCTCGAGCCGGCGTGCCACGGCCGCGTACAGCGAGGTCCGCAGCGACTGTCGGTAGGGCCCGTAGTCGCCGCGCGGCGAACCGAGCGGGTCGTCGGGGTCGGGGCCTTCGTCCCAGTCCAGGCCGATCCAGGTCAGCGCCCCGATCATCGAGCCCATCGACTCCTCCGTCGCGCGGGCGGCGTCGGTGTCCTCGATACGGAACACGAACGTGCCCCCGTGCCGGCGGGCATGGAGCCAGTTGTAGAGCGCGGCGCGGACGCTGCCGACGTGCAACCACCCCGACGGAGCCGGGCAGAAGCGCACGCGCGGCGCGGGGACAGCGGTCACGTAGACGTCCTCATGGACTCGGGGGCGGACGGTCCTACAGGATCGGGCCGGGACGGTAGCTCGCCGCCTCCGGATGGCGCGCCACGAGCTTGTCGACGTCGGCCACGAACCGCTCGACGTGCCTGGGCGCGAGGCCGACGAAGGCCAGCGGGTCGGCGAGCAGCGCGTCGAGCTCCGCCCGCTCCAGCGGGAGCCGGTCGTCGCCGGCGAGCCGGTCGAGCAGGTCGTTGTCGGCCCGACCCGATTCCCGCATCTGCCGGGCGACCTCGACGGCGTGCTCCTTGATCGCCGTGTGGGCCGCCTCGCGGCCGACCCCCGCGCGCACGGCGGCGGTGAGGACCTTCGTGGTGGCCAGGAACGGCAGGTAGCGCGCCATCTCCCGCTCGATGACGGCCGGGTAGGCGCCGAAGTCGGCCAGGACGGTCAGCAGCGTCTCGAACAATCCGTCGGTGGCCAGGAACGCGTCGGGCAGGGCCACCCTGCGCACCACCGAGCAGGACACGTCGCCTTCGTTCCACTGCCGCCCGGAGATCGCGGCCACCATCGCGAGATGGCCGTCGAGCACCGCCTTGAGTCCGTCGATGCGCTCGCACGAGCGCGCGTTCATCTTGTGCGGCATCGCCGACGAGCCGACCTGCCCCGACTGGAAGCCCTCGGTCGCCAGCTCCTGGCCCGCCATCAGCCGGATCGTCGTCGCCA
Source organism: uncultured Actinomycetota bacterium (assembly GCA_964608935.1). Lineage (GTDB taxonomy): Bacteria > Actinomycetota > Nitriliruptoria > Nitriliruptorales > Nitriliruptoraceae > CAZSQF01. Next base: position 2,132 of record CAZSQF010000221.1, read on the forward strand.
GGCTCGCCGGGCCGGAGGCCACCTGCACGAGCAGGGACACGACCTCGAGGTCGAGCGAGCGCGGATACACCTGGCCGACGCTGCCCAGCCGGGTCGCGAACCCGAGATGCTCGGCGACGCGATCCTCGAGCTGTTCGACGCGGTCCTCGCTGCCGAGCAGGTCCAGCAGATCCTGCTGGGTGCCGACCGGCCCCTTGATGCCGCGCAACGGGTAGCGCTCGAGCAGCTGCTCGACCCCGTGCACGGCGCGCAGCAGCTCCTCGCCGGCGTTCGCGAAGCGCTTGCCGAGGGTGGTCGCCTGGGCCGGGACGTTGTGGCTGCGACCGGCCAGCACGAGCGTCGCGTGCTCGGCGGCCCGCTCGGCGAGCAGCGATAGCGCGGCGACGGCCCGGTCGCGGACGAGCTCGAGGCCGTGGCGGATCTGGAGCTGTTCGACGTTCTCGGTGAGGTCGCGCGAGGTCATGCCCTTGTGGATGTGCTCGTGGCCGGCGAGGGCGCAGAACTCCTCGATGCGGGCCTTGACGTCGTGGCGTGTGACCCGCTCGCGCGCGGCGATGGAGTCGAGGTCGACCTGCTCCACGACCGCCTCGTAGTCGTCGAGCACCCCGTCGGGCACGTCGAGCCCGAGATCGCGCTGTGCCCGCAGCACGGCCAGCCACAGCCGCCGTTCGCGCACCACCTTGCCCTCGGGCGACCAGGTCTCGCCCATCGCGTCACTGGCATACCGGCTGGCCAGGACGTTCGGGATGGAGACGCGGGCCACGGTGGACTCCGGGACGACGGGTGCCCATCGTGCCACAGCCGACCCCGCCGGCCGAGCCGGAGGCCCGCAGCCGTGGCCGTCAGTCGTCGCCGTGGCCGTCGGTGTGTCCGACGACGCCGAGGTCGGCCTGGCGGTCCACGACGGGGTTGTCCAGCACACCGACGCCGTCGACCTCCACCCGGACCGTCTGGCCCGGCCGCAGCGGCCCGACACCGGCCGGGGTGCCGGTCAGCACGACGTCACCGGGCAGCAGCGTCACGATCTGGGACACCTCGCTGACCAGGGTCGCGATGTCCCAGACGAGGTCGGCAGTGGTGGCCTCCTGGCGCAGCTCCCCATCGACCAGGCACCGCACCCGGATGGCACCCGGGTCGAGCCCGGTGGCGATCGCCGGCCCGAGCGGGCAGAACGAATCGAACCCCTTGCCACGGAACCACTGCGATTCTCGGCGCTGGAGATCGCGCGCGGTGACATCGTTGGCGGCCGTGTAGCCGAGGATCCCGGCCGCGGCCGCGTCGGGGTCGACCTGCTGGAGCAGGACGCCGACGACCGCGGCCACCTCGGCCTCGTGCTGGACGTCGTCGGATCGGTCGGTCGGCACCCGGATCGGGTCACCGGGTCCGATCACGCTCGACGAGGGCTTGAGGAACAGCAACGGCTCGTCGGGGACCTCCCCGCCCATCTCGTCCGCGTGGGCGCGGTAGTTCCTGCCGACGCACACCACCTTCGACGGGATCACCGGCGCGAGCAGGCGCAAGCCTTCGAGCGCGACCCGCCGACCCGTCTGCCGGTGGGCGGCGAACGGATGCGGATCGATGACCGCAACCTCGTCGTCGTCGACCACGCCGTAGCGGGGTCCGTCCTCGTCGGCGAAGCGGACATAGCGCTGCTCGGTCACGGGCACCCCTTCAACGACGGAAACACGGCAGCAGGTCAGCCCGTCCCGACCGGCGCCGGCGAGTCGGGCTCGGGCCAGCTCTCACGCAGGATCGCGTGGGTATAGGCATCCGACAGGGCGAACCACGATGCCTCCACGATGTTCGGGTGCACCCCGACGGTGTCCCACACGTCGACGCCGTCGGTCGAGGTGACGAGCACCCGCGTGGTCGCATCCGTGCCGGAGGTGGCCTCGAGGATGCGCACCTTGTAGTCCGACAGGTGGATTCGATCGAGCGGTGCCCAGGTGCCGTTGACCGCATTGCGGAAGGCGTGATCGAGCGCGTCGACGGGACCATTGCCCTCGCCGGCACCGAGCCGCCGTTCGCCGCCGACCTCGACCGCAAGGATCGCCTCGGCCGGCCCCTCACCCGCACCGACGGCACCGATACCGCCCGGCTCGCCGGCCGCCACGTGCTGGAGGGGGGCACGCTCCGCCTGGCTCCTGCCGGCCTCGGTGCCGCCGGCGACTGACACGCGGTAGTGCAGGGACCGGAACGGCTCGTCGTCGGGGGCCAGGATCCCGGTGATCCGGCGCAGCAGCAGCTCGAACGACGCGTCGGCGGCTTCGTAGGTCCAGCCCTCGGCCTCGCGTCGCTTGACCTCGACGAGCACCTCCCGCGCCTGATCGTCGGCGAGGTCGATGCCGAGCTCCTTGGCCTTGAGCACGATGTTCGACCGGCCGGCGAGCTCGCTCACGACGAGGCGCTGGCGGTTGCCGACGTCGGCGGGGTCGACGTGCTGGTACATGTCGGGGGCCTTGGCGAGGGCCGACGCGTGCAGCCCGGCCTTGTGGGCGAAGGCGGTGTGCCCGACATAGGGCGCAACCGACGGCGTGACCTGATTGCACAGCTCGGCCACGGTGTGGCTGATCTCGGTGAGCCGCTCGAGCCGGTCCGGCGGGATCAGCTCGAGCCCGCGTCGCAGCTGGAGGTCGGCCATGATCGTGAACAGGTTGGCGTTGCCGCAGCGTTCGCCCAGGCCGTTGGCGGTGCCCTGGACGTGGACGGCGCCGACCTCGATGCCGAGCAGCGAGTTGGCGACCGCGCAGCCACCGTCGTCGTGGAAGTGCAGCCCGACGTCGCACGGCAGCGCCTGGACGAAGTCACGCACGATCTCGGCCACGTCCCACGGCATCGTGCCGCCGTTGGTGTCGCACAGCACCACGCATTCGGCACCGGCCTCCGCCGCCGCGGTCACGACCTCCCGCGCATAGGCGCCGTCCCGTGTGAAGCCGTCGAAGAAGTGCTCGGCGTCGAAGAACACCCGCTTGCCGAGGGTCGTGAGGTAGCGGATCGAGTCGGACACCATGGCCAGGTTCTCGGCCCGGGGGACGCCGAGCGCCTCGTCCACGTGGTAGCCCCACGACTTGCCGACGAGGCAGATGACATCGGTGCGGGCGTCCACCAGCGCCTGGAGGAGGGGGTCGTCCTGG
>CAZSQF010000222.1:0-5244 GCA_964608935.1 uncultured Actinomycetota bacterium
GAGTAGCCGGTGCCGAAGTCGTCGATCCCGACCTCCACACCCTCGCGGCGCAACGCGGCGAGGCAGCGCAGGACCTCGCCGCCGTGGTCGAGGAGTCCGCGCTCGGTCACCTCCAGCGCCAGCGCGGTGGCCGGCAGGTCGTGCAGCTGCAGGGTGTCGGCCACCGTCCGGTCCAGGTGGGCGGACAGCTGGCGTGCCGAGACGTTGATCAGAACCCGGGGTGGCGCCGTCGCCCCCAGGTCACGGCGCCAACGCGACATCTGACGTGCCGCCTCGTCGAGTACCCAGTCGCCGAGCTCGACGATGAGATCGCTCTCTTCGGCGACCTCGATGAAGTCGCCGGCGGGCACGAGCGCACCGGCGAGGTCCTCGTAGCGGAGCAGCGCCTCGACGGCCCGGAGCCGCCCGCTGTCGAGCGCTACCAGGGGTTGGTACTGCAGGCGCAGCCGGCCGTCCCGGAGGGCCTCGCGGAGACTGCCCTCGGCTGTGAGGCGGGCGTCGAGCTCGACCCGGACCTGCTGGTCGAACAGCTCGAAGCGGTCGCGGCCGCGCGCCTTGGCGTGGTACATCGCCGCGTCGGCGTCGCGCAGCAGGGTGTCAGCGGTATCGCCGGGGCGCGCGAGCACGACGCCCTGGCTCGTCGACACGCGGACCATGCGGCCGTCAAGGTCCATCGGCGGCGCGACCGCCGCCGCGATGCGCCGGGCGATCGCGCTGGCCTGCTCGCGGGTGGACACCCCCACGCACAGCACGACGAACTCGTCTCCCCCGAGCCGAACGATCGTGTCGTCCGGACGCACGACGTCGCTCAGCCGTCGCGCGACCTCGACGAGCAGCCGGTCGCCGGCATCGTGGCCGAGCGTGTCATTGACGACCTTGAACCGGTCGAGGTCGCAGAACAGCAGCGCGACCTGATGTCCATGCCGCTCGAGCGCTCGCGCCACGCGATCACGGAGCAGGGTCCGGTTGCCGAGCCCTGTGAGCGCGTCGTGTCGGGCCTGATGGGCCGTGCGCTCGTGGAGCAGGATCTTGCTGAACGCCAGGCCGGAGACGTCCCCGAGGTGTTCGAGCAGCTGTCGGTGCTCTTCGGTCTCGGGCAGGTCCCACGTCGCGATGCACGCGACGACGCGGCTCCCGTCCCGCAGTGGCAGGATCGACACACCGGCGGCGTCGTCGGGCTCCGGCAGCGTGTCCGTCGGCGGCAGTCGCGACCCGTCGTGGGCGACCAGCCGCCACGCCCCGCCATCGCGCCGGTAGACGGCGACCGTCACCCCCGGGGCGGCCTCGATGAGCGCGTCGACGATCACGGCGGCGGCGACCTCGAGGTGCACGGTGCCGGCCAACTGTGCGCCGATGCGCAGCAGCCGCTCCAACTGCTCGACCCGTTCGCGGGTCTCGTGCTGGAGCCGCTCGTTGTCGACGAGGAGTGCGACGCGACGACCGATGGCACGCAGCTCGTGGCCGTCCGCGGCCTCGAATGGCAGGTCCTCACACCGGCCGAGCAGGAGGAAGCCGAGATGCCGTTCCTCGCTTGCGAGCCGGATCCACGCCACGTGCCGGAGCTCCAGGGGTGCCAGGCCAGGAAGGGACGCGACCTCGTCGGCCGGGCCGGCGACAACGCTGTCCGTGGCGTCGAGCTCCGCCGCGATCGCGGGGACCGCCAGCTCCCCGTCGGGCAGGACCTCGGTCGTGACCCCCCAGCGCTCGGCGACGGTCAACGCGTCGTCATCCGCGCCGACCAGGAGGATCCCGATGTCGGCGGAGAACAGCTCGGCGATCTCGGCCGCCGGATGGATCTGCTGCTCCCCCCGTTGGGGCCCGCCGAGGACGGTGATCACGCGCGCCAGGCGGGTGGCCCGGAACAGGGTGCGGTCGGCGTCCTCACGTTCCGCGTCGAGCTCGGCGCGGAGGCGTGTCACCTCGTCGACGGCGCGAGCGCCGTCGCGGGCGTCCGGCGCGTCGGGTTGCCATGATCCGGTCACAGCGCCAACACCCCCACGCTGGCGTTGTGAAACCCGTTCGCGCCGGTGACGCGGGCGAACTCGCCGTAGGTGAAGAAGCCGCCAGCCGTGGTGCCGTCGAGCTCCTCCGCGACCACGCCGACCTCCTCGCCGGCCCGGTCGGACAGCAGCTCGAGACGGGCCGTACAGCTGAACACCAGCGCTCCGTGAGGAGGCCTGCCGAGCCGCACTCGCGCCGCCCGGGCGGCGCGGCGCGTGGCGCCGAGCAGGTCGTCGAGGTCGGCCCCCATGAGTCGAACGGTCGCCTGCTCGTGGACGTGACCGAACATGCGCAGCCCGTCGCCGGCTCGATCCATGATGTATCGGACGTCGTACCCGCCGGCCGGGTTCGGCAGCCCCAGGGGGTGGTCGAGCACCTGGCCGGCGAACGCGGTGGCGTCGGCCCGCACGACCTCGCCCCGCGCTTCGAGGTAGGCGTCGTAGGCCGGGCGACCGTCGAGCTCCAGGATCACGGGGCCCTCGGTCCGTGTGACGTGCAGCTGGCGGCTGACCGGGCGCCATCCGTGGTCGACCCCGACCCCGATCGGGTCCGGCGAGGCGAGCCAGACCGCGATCACGGCGCCGCTCAGCACCTCGCCGTCAACGGCCTGCCACGTCCCCACCATCGACACGTCCGCGCCGGCGGCCCCGCCGATGATCGGCACGGTCGCGCCTGAGACCTCGTAGGCCCCGCGGACGACGTCGCGTTGGTCCCCGACCAGCCCGTCGGAGAGGACGAGCAAGGCCCCATGGGGACGCGCCGGCCCAGGGGGCGCAGCGGCGCCAGCCTTGGCGCTGGCGGCGGCGGATCGGGCGGTGGCATGCACATCCACCGCACCGCCGGTCGCGTAGCCGATGCCGATCGCCAGGTCCTCGGCAGGGAGGTAGACGGCCACGCAGGGTCGGGGGCCGTCGGCTGACGAGACGAATGCGGCCGACGCGCTGCATCCGACCACGCGCGCCGGCGCCGCTTGGCGGGCTGCCGTCGCGATGAGCTGGGCGGGGTCGTAGCGGACCTGCGCGAAGACCAGCACGAGGTCCCGCGGCGACGGCGTCCGTCCGCGGAGGGCAGTCTGCACGGCCTCGGTCGCGGCCGACCGGGCATCGGCCGCTTCGCTCCATCCGGCCGAGACATGCGCGCGCGTACGCGCGGCGGCAACAGTGGTCATGCGTCGACTCCCCGGCGCCGTTCGGCGTCCCCCGATCTCATCGGCACAACGAAGGCACATCTCAAGCCCACCGTGCCGCCGGCGCCCGCGTCAGGCGACGTCGCCGACGGCTGCCTCGATGTCGGCGGCGGTCAGGGTCACGAGATCCTCGTCGGTCGGCTGGGGCAGCTGGACCAGCCGCGACGCATGGCGGGTGATCGCCGCCTCGAACAGGTTGCGCACGAACCTCCCGTTGCCGAAGCCCCGCTCCCGCGGGTGGCCGGCCAAGTGGCGCTCGAGGCCCGCGGCGGCCCCTTCGTCGAGGCGGTAGCCATGGCGGACGGCGAGGTGCTCGGCGATGTCGACCAGCTCGACGGTCGCGTAGTCGGGGAAGTGGATCGTGCGAGGGAAGCGCGACGACAGGCCGGGGTTGGCCTCGATGAAGGTCGCCATCTCCTCCGGATAGCCCGTCACGATGACCACGAGCCGGTCGCGGTGGTCCTCCATCATCTTGACGAGCGTGTCGATCGCCTCCTGCCCGAAGTCGCGCTCCTCGCCGCGCGCGAGCGCGTAGGCCTCGTCGACGAGCAGCACGCCGTCGAGGGCGGACTCGGCGACCTGGCGGGTGCGCTCCGCCGTCTGCCCCACGTAGCCGGCGACGAGGCCCGAACGGTCCGTCTCGACGAGCTGGCCGCGTGACAGCAGGCCGAGGCTGCGGTAGATGTCGGCGACCAGCCGCGCCACGGTCGTCTTGCCGGTCCCCGGGTTGCCGGTGAACACGAGGTGGCGGGAGGTCGGGACCGTCGGCAGACCGCGCTCCTCCCGCAGCCGCTGGACCACCAGCAGGTCGGCGACGAGCTCGACCTCGGCCTTGACCGCGTCCAGGCCGATCAGTGCCTCGAGGTCGCCGATGACCTCGTCGAGCTCGCGTGGCGGGGGAAGATCCGCACCGGCCGGCGGTTCGTCGCCGGACGGGCGCGTGGGCCGCGGCTGCGGGTGGTCGGAGCGCTGGAGCTCGAGCAGCTCCTCGACCGCCGAGGCCGAGGGTCGGGACCGCGAGGGCGGGGAGCCGGCGAAGAAGCCGCCGTCCGGGCGCTGGGAGGACGGATGGGGCACGCCGGCGTCGGCCAGCGCCCGCAGCAGCATCGCACGAAACCGCTCGATCGCGTCGAGCTCGGTGCGTGACGCCTGGAGGTCCAGCGCTGCGACCGTGTGCCCGATCCCGACGGCTGCGGTGAGGTAGCGCCAGCCGCGCCCGCCGCGGTCCCCCCGGTCGGCCCGGACCAGCAGCTCGAACAGGCGGCTCGGGCGGGTCAGGCGGCGTCGGGCGCCGTTGAGCAGGCCCACCCGCCCGAGTCCCTCCGGCGTCGCCCGGGCCAACCGACCGGACAGCAGGGACCCGACGGCCTCGAGGTAGGCGACGAGCTCGGCGTCCGTGTGGTGGGCGTCGGCGTCGATGAACGCCTCGACCAGCTCGACGGCCTCCTCGAGGACGTCCTGGTGCACGCGCGTCGTGTCCATCCCGCTCGCGCCGGCCAGGGCGGCGAGGTCCTCGCCGACCGTCGTGGCGAAACGGTCGATGGCGTCCCGGAGCGCGTCGCTCACCGTCGCCTCCGCGAGATCGCTGCTGGATGCCGGAACGCGGAGTCAACCACGGGCGGAGGCGGCAACCGCGGAGCCAGCCCCACCCTCGACGGATCGAACAGACGTTCGCTAGAGTGGGTGTCCGATCGCGGGAGGAGCGACGACGTGCCGGCGACCCGGATGCGATGGACGACCGTGGACGAGGAGCCGGCCCTCCCCGGCCTCGAGGAGCGGGTCACCCACCCGGGGTTCGACGGGATGGAGTTCCTGCACGTTCGCGCCAAGAGGCTGCTCAACGAGATCCCCGGCGCCTCGCCGATGCCCTTCCGATGGACGATCAACGTGTACCGCGGATGCAGCCACGATTGCGCCTACTGTTTCGCTCGGCCCTCTCACGCCTGGCTGGACCTCGACCCGGCCGCCGACTTCGGACGGGTCGTGGTGGTCAAGGTCAACGCGGTCGAACGGCTGCGGGCGGAGCTGAGGGCGCCGTCATGGCGCGGCGAGCACGT
>CAZSQF010000223.1:0-5234 GCA_964608935.1 uncultured Actinomycetota bacterium
ACCATCACCGAGGTGATGGACGAGGAGAGCCGGCGCGGGGGCACGGTCGTCGTCACCACCCACGACGTCGGGACCGCCGAGCTCGCCGACCTCGCCGTCCTGCTGGCCACGCACATCGTGGCCGCGGGGCCGCCCGACGAGATCCTCACCCCGAGCTCACTCGCCACGGCCTACCGCGGCCACGCCCACGTGCTCGAGGACGGCACCGTGGTGCTCGACGAGTCGCACCACCACGACCATCGCCACCACGACCAGCTCGGCAGCTGACACGCCGGTCAGTCACCGGGAGGCGGGTCGCCCGAGTCGATGTGGGCGAGCTGCCGGCCGCCGAGCACGTGGAAGTGCAGGTGCGGGATCGCCTGGCCCCCACCCTGCCCGACATTGGTCGCGATGCGATAGCCCCCGGCGATGCCTTCGTCCTCGGCGACGCGCCGCGCCAGCCGGAAGCACGCCGTGAGCAGGTCGGCGTGCTCGTCGGTGAGGTCGTGGGCCGAGTCGATGTGCACCTCCGGGACCACGAGCACGTGCACCGGCGCACGCGGGAAGATGTCCCGGAAGGCGATCACGCCGTCGTCCTCGCCCACGCGTTCCGACGGTTGCTCCCCGGCCACGATGCGGCAGAACAGGCACTCATCCGACACGGATCTCGCCTCCTGATCGCTGTCGACCACCGCGCGGACCCTATCCCGCGGCCGGTCGCCGGTCCGGGCCCTGTCGGCCCGCCTCGTCGAGCTCCACCAGCACCGGCGCGTGGTCCGACGGCTTGTCCCCCGCCTCGTTGGCACGTCGGAAGGCCGTGTCCACGTGGCAGGCGTTCACGCGCAGGTGACGGCTCACCAGCACCAGGTCGATGCGCATGCCCATGTCACGCCGGAACGCCCCCATCCGGTAGTCCCACCACGTGAACCCGTTCGCGTCGGGCTCGACCGCCCGGTAGGCGTCCACGAGGCCGGCGGCGAGCAGAGCCTCCAGCCGACCGCGCTCGGCCGGGGTGACGTGGGTGGCGCCGACGAAGGCCGTCGGATCCCAGACGTCACGGTCCTCGGGGGCGACGTTGAAGTCACCGGCGACGACGGTCGGTCCGGCCGCGACCAGCCCCGCGACCCGCTCCCGGGCCACGTCGAGGAAGCGCAGCTTCTCCGCGAACATGGGATGGTCCGGCTCGCGACCGTTCGGCACGTACACGCTCACGACGCGCAGCCCGTGCACGGTTGCTTCGACCCACCGGGCATCGTCGGGTCGTGGTTCTGCAGGCAGACCCACCTGCACATCCGTCACGTCCGCGTCGATCGGGACGAGCACCGCGACACCGTTCCACCGCCCGCTCGAGTGATCGACGGCGTGGTAGCCGGCCGCCGCGAGCTCGACCTGCGGCAGCTGGTCGGCGGCGACCTTCGTCTCCTGGAGGCACACCACCTCGGGGGTGTAGCGGTCCAACAGCTCCAGGAGGCGGGGCAGACGCGCCCGCAGCGAGTTGAGGTTCCATGTGACGAGCCGCACGATGGGGACCCTACCCGGCGGTCAAAGGCCGCCGGCTACCGTCCCCGGATCCGACCGACCGGAAGGCTGGCAAGGGTGGGCGAGCCGTCGCACACGCCGACGCGCGTGCGGCCGGCGTGGCTGACCGCGCCGGTGCTGATGGTTGCGGTCCTGTCGATCGGCACGGGCCTGGCCCAGTTCAGCGTGACGGCCGTGATCGGCGACGTCGCCGCGACCTTCGGCGAGCCCGGCACCGGCGAGCAGGTCGCCGCCCAGATCGGCGTCCCGGCGACGACGGTCGGGATCGCCCTGACCATCATCCGCCTCGCGTCGCTGGCGAGCCTGCCGGCGGCGGCCCTTGCCGACCAGCTCGGCCGACGCCGGCTGCTCCTGCTGATGGTCGGGCTCGGCCTCACCCTGACGGCGGTGGCGGCCGCCGCCCCGGGCTTCTGGTGGTACGTGGCGCTGGTCGCCCTGGCCCGACCGGCACTGTCCACCGTCAACGCCCTGGCCACGGTCGTGGCGGCCGAGGAATCGACCTCCACCGACCGGACCGCGGCCATCGCGCTGATCGCGGCGGCCTACGGGCTCGGGTCGGGGATCGTGTCGATCGGTCGCGGCCTGCTGCCCGGGGACCCCTCGTTCCGGGTGGTGACCGCGTTCGTGCTCGTCCCGCTGGTCCTGCTGCCGCTCGTCGCCCGGTGGATCCGCGAGCCCCGCATCGTCGAGAGCGCCAGGATGGCGCAGGGGATGCCCGGAGCGGTCCCGCGCGAGTACCGACGCAAGGTGGCGGTCGTGGCGCTGATGGCCGGGTTCATCTCGCTCGCGACCGGCCCCGGCTTCACGTTCCTGTTCGTCTACGGCGAGCGGATCCTCGGCGCCACCCCGCTCTACCTGTCGGTCCTGGTGGTCTCGGCCGGTCCCGTGGGGCTCGCGGGGATCCTGTTCGGGCGCTGGATGGCGGACCGGCTCGGCCGCCGCCTCACCGCCGGCAGCATGATGGCGACCACCGGGCTGGCCGTGATGCTGGCCTACTCCGCGGAGACCGGTGAGCTCGCCGCCGGGTACCTGCTCGCGATCTTCGCATCGAGCGCCTTCGCGCCGGCCGAGGGCGCGATCGCCGCCGAGCTCGTCCCGACCCGGGTGCGGGCCACGATGGCGGGCTGGATGACGGTCTGCGGCGTGCTCGGGGCATCCCTCGGGTTGACCGCGATGGGCGTGCTCGCCGACGTGACCGGCGGCTTCGCGCCGGCGACCGCGATCATCGGGGCGATCGTGGTGGTCGCCTCGTTCGGGTTCGCCGCCGTCCCCGAGACCAAGGGCGTCGAGCTCGACACGCTCGAGGACCCGGCCGACCCGGCATCGGGCTGACCCGCGACCCAGGACCGCCTTCGAACCACACAAGGAGAACCACCATGGACGAGCGCATCGGGTTCGTCGGCCTCGGCATCATGGGCAGCGGCATGGCCCGCAACCTGCTGCGGGCCGGCGCGGCACTGACCGTGTGGAACCGCACCGCCTTGCGGGCCGAAGCGCTGGCCGCCGAGGGGGCGGCCATCGCGGGCTCCCCCGCGGATCTGGCCGGGCGCGTCGACGTGGTGGTGATCTGCGTGAGCGACACACCCGACGTCGAGGAGGTGCTCGCCGGAGACGAGGGCGTGCTGCGAGGTGCGGCGCCGGGCACGCTCGTGATCGACTGCTCGACGATCAGCCCGAACGTGACCCGGGAGCTCGGTGCCGCGCTCGCGGCGCAGGACGCCGCGCTGGTCGACGCGCCGGTGAGCGGCGGCAGCGAGGGCGCCGAACGCGGCACGTTGAGCGTCATGGTCGGTGGCGCCGACACCGACGTCGCCCGGGCACGGCCGGTGCTCGAGGCGTTCTCGTCCTCGGTCACCCACGTCGGCGATCTCGGCGCCGGCCAGGCGGCGAAGCTGGTCAACCAGATCCTGGTGGTGGTGACCATGCTGGGCGTCTCCGAAGCCCTCGTGTTCGCGGCCGCCCACGGGCTCGACCTCGACCGGACCCTGGAGGCCGTCACGGGTGGCGCCGCCGGCAGCTGGATGCTGGCCAACCGCGGCCCGCAGGTGATCGATCGCGACTGGCGCCCCGGGTTCACGATCGACCTTCAGCAGAAGGATCTGCGCCTCGTCGCGGAGGCCGCGGAGCAGGTGGGGGTGCCGATCGTGGCGACCGCGCTGGTGCGGCAGCTGTACGGCGTGCTCACCGCCGACGGGCTCGGCGCCGAAGGCAACCACGCCCTGGTCAAGGCGATCGAACGGCTGGCGGGGGTCGAGGCCGCACGGCCCCGGTAGCGCGGGGCGGCTACCGCTTCGCGGGCGTGAACACGTCCCGCAGCGTCGCCGCCACCCAGCCGACGAGGTCATCGGGGCGCGGGCGCGGCACCACGAGCTGCAGCACCCGCTGGTCGGGCTGCTCACGGTGGTCGGGATACAGGCGCTGGAGCCGGACCCGCTGTGACTCCGACAGCTCCACCGGTGCCACTCGCAGCCGTGCGCGGCCCGACGGGTCGGTGCTCACCGTGACCTCGGTGACGCCCCACTTGCGCAGCGCCGCCTTGAGCGCCGCCAGCGTGACGAGGCGGTCGGCCGGGGCGGGCGGGGGACCGAACCGGTCCTCGAGCTCCGCGCGCACGTCGGCGACCCCGCCCGCGTCGCGGATCGCTGCGATCCGGCGGTACAGCTCGAGCCGTTGGGCCTCGTCCTCGACGTAGTTCGACGGCAGGTGGGCATCGACCGGGAGCTCGAGCTTGATCTCGACCTCCTCCTCGACCGGCGCACCGGTGAGGTCGGCGACCTCCTCCTTCAGCAGCTGCGAGTACATGTCGAAGCCGACGGCCGCGACGTGGCCGGACTGCTCGGCGCCCACGACGTTGCCGGCACCACGGATCTCGAGATCGCGCATCGCGATGGCCAGGCCCGACCCGAGCCGGGAGTGCTCGGCGACGGTCTTGAGCCGCTCATAGGCCGGCTCGGTGATCGACGCCCCCTCGGGGAAGAAGAAGTACGCATAGCCGCGCTCGGACGAGCGGCCGACCCGGCCGCGCAGCTGGTGGAGCTGGCCGAGGCCGAGCAGGTCGGCTCGTTCGATGATGAGCGTGTTGGCGTTCGGGACGTCGAGTCCGGACTCGATGATGGTCGTGCACACGAGCACGTCGACCTCGCGCTCCCAGAAGCGCACCATCACCCGCTCGAGCTCCCGCTCGTCCATCTGACCGTGCGCGACCTCGATCCGGGCGTCGGGGACCAGCTCCTTCAGCGCCGCGGCGGCACGGTGGATCGTGTCGACCCGGTTGTGGACGTAGAACACCTGCCCGTCGCGTAGGAGCTCGCGGCGGACCGCGAGCGCCGCCTGCGCCTCGTCGTAGGGCTGCACGACGGTCAGGACCGGTTGGCGATCCTCGGGCGCGGTCTCGATCACCGACAGGTCCCGGATGCCCGACACCGCCATCTCCAGCGTGCGTGGGATCGGGGTGGCCGACATGGACAGCACGTCCACGGAGGTGCGCAGCTGCTTGAGGCGCTCCTTCTGGCTCACCCCGAAGCGTTGCTCCTCGTCGACGATCACGAGCCCGAGATCGCGCCACCGCACCTGCTTGCCGAGCAGCGAATGGGTACCGATGACGACGTCGACCGTGCCGGCCGCCAGCCCGTCGAGGACGCGGCGCTTGTCGCGATCGGTCACGAACCGGCTCAGCATCTCGATCTCGACCGGGAAGCCGGCGAAGCGCTCCTTGA
>CAZSQF010000224.1:0-5222 GCA_964608935.1 uncultured Actinomycetota bacterium
TGGATCAGGCCGAGCAGGATGTGCTCGGTCCCGATGTAGTTGTGGTTGAGCATCCTCGCCTCTTCCTGGGCGAGGACCACCACACGTCGGGCCCGGTCGGTGAAACGCTCGAACATTGGGGCCTACTTTCGGTGGGAGTCTCGCTGCGGTCGGTCGGGGAGCGTCCCACTGTCGCTGGTCGGCGTCGTCGTGCATCGCGGTCAGGTCGTGATGATCGTAACCCATAGCTGCGGCGTCTCTCATGGGGTTCGACGCCGGCCGGGCGCCCGATCGGTCAGCGTCCCGGCCACCAACGACCGCGATCGTAGAGTGGCGGGGCTGTTGGCAACGTCGTGGCCACGGACGGCTGTTCCCGTGGCGGTCCGGCACCCGCCCCACCGCCCACCTCGCGCGTGGTCCGCACGCGGCCACCGACCAGCGGGCCAATCCGGCCGCTCGATCTGCGCCGCCCCGGCTCTAGCCTGCTGCGCATGGTCGCACCCCCGCAACTCCGACATCTGAGCGCGGCGTGCGCGTTCGCGATCGCGACCGTGGCCTGCGGTGGGCCCCAGACGGCGCTCGACGCCACCGAGGCCGCGGTGCTGGCCGACCGCGCGGACCGACTGGCCGACCGGCTGGCCGCCGACGAGGCCTGCCTCGCGCTCGAGGAGGCGGACGCGCTGGTGGCCCGCGCCGAACGGGGCGTGGCGGACGGCACGGTCCCCGACCACGTCGCAGCCGAGATCGAAGCCGTGGCCGCCGACGTCAGCGGCGACCTCACCTGCGACCCCGAGCCGGTCACCGACCCAGGCGCCGACGGCGCCTCGGACGACCCGGAGGCGGACACTGACGAGGCCGAGGACGGCGACGACGGCGGCAAGGGCGGTAGGGGCGGCAAGGGCCCCAAGGGCAACCCGGGCCGCGGCGGAGGCCCACCGTGAGCGACCCGAGCGCGCACACCTCCACACAGGCCGAAGCCAACGGCGTCCCGACCGTGGCCGCCCACACCGACGCCCGTCCCGCCGCCGTGGGGGACGGCCGCTACTCGCTGGGCGAGCGGCTCGGGGTCGGCGGCATGGGCCTGGTCTATCGCGCCCATGACCGGATCCTGGACCGCGAGGTGGCCGTCAAGCTGCTGGCCGACAACCTCGCCGCCGATCCCGGGGCGCGCGAGCGCTTCCTGCGCGAGGCGCGTGCCGCGGCACGGCTGACCGCGCCGAACGTCGTGACCGTGTACGACGTGGGCGACGACGGCGAGCGCCCGTACCTGGTGACCGAACTGGTCGACGGGCCGAGCCTGGCCGACGTCCTGGACAACGAGGGGCCGCTGGCCCCCGACCGCGTGGCCGACGTCGCCACGTCGGTCCTGGCCGGCCTCGCCGCCGCCCATGACGCCGGGCTGCTCCACCGGGACATCAAGCCGGGCAATCTGCTGCGCGCGCCCGACGGTGCGGTCAAGATCGCCGACTTCGGCATCGCGCAGGCCGCCGACGCACCCGGCCTGACACGGACCGGCCTTGTCATGGGCACGCGGGCGTACGTGGCACCGGAACGCATGGCGGGAGGGCCGGCGACGACCGCGAGCGACCTGTGGGCGCTCGGTGCCACGCTGGTGGAGCTGCTCACCGGCAGCCCCCCGGCCCAGGAACGACCGCCGGTCCTGCCCGAGCACACGCCCCCCGACCTCGCCCGCCTGACCGGGCAGCTGCTGGCCGAGGCACCCGGCGACCGCCCCGCGGATGCCGCCGAGGCGCTCGCGCTGCTGACCGCCGGCAGGACGGAGCCGGGACCGGCCACGCGGCCGCTGCCGCTCGAGGACGACGCCGACGCGCCCCCGCCGACCGAGCCCACCGCCGACGACCGTGGCGAGGCGCCGACACCCGATCCCACCGGCCCGTGGCGGCGCATGGCCGCGCTGGCAGCCGCCGTGCTGGTGGGGGTCCTGGCATGGCAGCTCGCCACCCGCGACCTCGCGACCGACGACGACGTCCCCGACGAGGCGCCGGCGCAGCACGTCGAACGCGTCGATGACGACCCGGTCGGCACGGTCCGCAACCTCGTCGACTGGCTGCGCGAGCAGGCCGACTGAACCGCCGGGTGGTCAGCCCACGTGATGGCGCGGGACGCGCGACGTGAGCTGCGTGACGATCTCGTAGGTGATGGTGGCCGCGTGCCGCGCCCAGTCCTCGACCCGGATGCGCTCGCCCGCCTGAGGGCCGAGGAGCACGACCTCGTCCCCGACGGCGGGCTCGTCGCCACCGCACCACACCAGTACCTGGTCCATGCACACGGTGCCGGCGATCGGGCAGCGTCGCCCCCCGATCAGCGCCTCGCCGACGTTCGTCAACACCCGTGGCACGCCGTCCGCGTAGCCCACCGGCAGGGTCGCGAGCCACCCGTCGCTGGGCGCCCGCCACCGGTGCCCGTACGAGACCGGGGTACCCGCGGTCACGCGCTTGACCATCGCGACCTCGGTCAGCAGGCGCAACGCCGGCTCGAGGCCGTGGGCGAGCGCGTCGACCCCCGGGGCGGGCGAGAGCCCGTACACGCCGATGCCGGGCCGCACCAGCGTGTGATGGGACGCCGGCTGGACCAGGACACCGGCGGTGTTGGCCGCGTGGACCCACCGGGGTGCGACGCCGACCCGTCGCGCGGCGCCGAGGAACCGGTCGAACGCCTCGAGCTGCTCGTCGGTGGTCGCGACCTCGGGCTCGTCCGCGCGCGCCAGGTGCGTCATCAGGCCGTCGACCTCGATCCCGCGCGCCGCCGCCGCCTGCTCGAGGCGCGCCCCCCATTCGTCGCGTGGGACACCCACCCGCGCCATGCCCGTGTCCGCCTTGAGGTGGACCGCGACCCTCCGGCCGCGCTCGTGGCCGGCGCCGTCGAGCGCGGCGAGGAACGGCGCCCGGTAGGCGACCGGCACCAGATCGGCATCCAGGAGGGCGGGGATCGCCGCGATCGGGGGCTCGGAGAGCACCAGCACGGGCGCATCGACGCCGGCCTCGCGCAGTGCCCGCCCCTCCTCGACGAGCGACACGCCGAGCCACGTCGCGCCTCCGTCGATGGCGGCGCGCGCCACGGCCGGTGCGCCATGGCCGTAGCCATCCGCCTTGACGACGGCGCACACATCCGTCCCGGCGATCTCGCGCAGCCGCGCGACGTTGTGACGGACGGCCCCGAGGTCGACCTCGATGCGCGTCGCGCGCAGCTGCTGACCGGCCCCGACACTCACGTCACGTGCTCCCCCCACGCGTCCCAGGGCAACCTGCCTGGCGGCAGCGCGTGGCGCTCCGGCTCGGTGTCCCGCAGCGCACCGAGGGTGGGCGGCAGCTCGTGGAGCAGGTGCTCGGCGCTCGCACGGCCCGCCCGTCCGCGCCCCGCGCGCACACCGGCGGCGGCGTGCCACCACACCGCCCGGGCCACCGCCAGCGGGACGTCGTCGGCGGTGGCGACGGCCGCGGCGATCACGCCGGCGAGCACGTCACCGGTGCCGCCGGCGCCGAGCGAGGGGCCGCCGACCGGCGTAACCCACACCCGTCCGTCCGGCCCGGCGATCATCGTGCCGGGGCCCTTGGCGACGATCGTCGCGTCGAGCTCGGCCGCCAGGCGCGGCACCCGCTCCACGCGGTGGGTCCAGGCGTCGTCGCTGTCGTCACCACCGCCCATGCGGGCCAGCTCCCGCTCGTGCGGGGTGAGCACGAGCACGCCGGCGTGGTCGGCCAGCGCGGTCGGGTCGTCACGGTGGACGTTGATGGCGTCGGCGTCGAGCACCAGCCGGGTTGCGCCACGGCGCAGGTGCTCCACGACGGCGGCAGCGCCATGGTGGTGTCCGAGTCCGGGCCCGGCAACGACCGCATCGACGCTGTCGAGTGGCGGCAGCGCATGCACCGCAGTGGCGTCCACCGCCCCGTTGCCGTCCGCAGGGATGCCGTGCACCATCAGGCCGGCGTCGTGGGACGCGACCTCGGTCCGGACGCTCTCCGGCGTCGCGATCGTGACGAGGCCGGCGCCGCCGGCCATCGCACCCCGGCCGGTGAGCGCAGCCGCGCCGGACGTGCCGGCCGCACCGGCGACCGCGAGCACGACACCACGGGCGCGCTTGTCGTCACCGGCCCGGTAGGCCGGCGGCGACGCTCCCGCCGGCGTCAATGCGGCCCACGACACCGGGCCCGGGTCGTAGTGGGGGCCGAGGTCGCCGAGGATCACGCGACCGGCATGTGCGGCACCGGGATGCAGCACGAGCCCGCGCTTGATCCCGCCGAACGTCACGGTGAGGTCGGCTCGGACCGCACCCGCCGGCGCGGAGCCGTCGTCGGCGGAGACGCCGGACGGCACGTCGCACGCCACGACCGTCGTGCCGCCGTCGTGTGCGACGCCGAGCGCGTCGGCGGCCGCGCCGGCCGGGCCCCGTGGGGCACCGGAGACGCCGGTGCCGAGCAGTGCGTCCACGGCGACGTCGCACCAGCGCAGCGCCACCGCGACGTCGTTCACCCCCGAGGAGGTCCGGCCGCCCCCGTGGATCCACCGGGCACGGTTGGCCGCCGTCTCGTCGGAGGACGCGACCTCGACGCCCTCGGGTGCGACCACCCAGACGTGCGCTCCTCGATCGGTGAGCCGGCGCGCCGCGGCCCAGCCGTCGCCACCGTTGTTGCCCTTGCCGACGAGGATCGCGACGCGTAGCCCGTAGCCGTACCCGGCGGCGGCGACCACCCCCCGGGCGAGGTGGCCGGCGGCCCGCTCCATCAGCCCGTGCCAGCTGTCGCCGAGAGCGACCGCGGCCTCGTCTCCGGCACGCGCTGCGGCGGCGTCGAGCAGCGGCAGCGCCGGTTGGTCGATGGCCGGGCTCATTCGACCGTGACGGTCTTGGCGAGGTTGCGCGGCTGGTCGACGTCCTCACCGCGCAGCGAGGCCACGTGGTAGGCGAACAGCTGCAGCGGCACCACGGCCAGGACCGGGGTCGCGAGCTCGTGCGACGCCTCGGGCAGCGTGAGCACGTGGTCGGCGTGCTCCTTCAGCTCGGCGGTCGAGCCCTCGGTGCCGATCGCGAGCACCGACGCGCCGCGGGCCTTCACCTCCTGGATATTGGACACCATCTTGGAGAACACGTGGCCCGCGGGGGCGAGCGCCACCACCAGCGACCCTCGCTCGATCAACGCGATCGGGCCGTGCTTCATCTCCCCCGCCGCGAACGCCTCGGCGTGGAGGTAGCTGATCTCCTTGAGCTTGAGCGCGCCCTCGTAGGC
>CAZSQF010000225.1:0-5217 GCA_964608935.1 uncultured Actinomycetota bacterium
ATGTCCTCGACCGCCACGCCGAGCTCGTCAGCCACGATCTGGGCGAACACGGTCTGGTGTCCCTGGCCCTGGGTCGACAGGCCGGTCGCGACCTGGACCCGGCCGGACGGCTCGATCTGGACGTGGCCGCCCTCGTAGGGCCCGACGCCGGTGCCCTCGACGTAGCAGGCGAGGCCGATGCCGCGCAGCCGCCCCTCCGCCTCGGCGGCGGCCTTGCGCTCGGGGAAGCCATCCCAGTCGACCAGGGCCTTGACCTTCTCCAGCGAGGCCGGGAAGTCGCCCGAGTCGTAGCAGTAGGGACGGCCGTCCTGGAACACGAGGCCGAAGTCGTAGGGCATCTCGTCGGGCTGGATGAAGTTGGTCGACCGCACCTCGGTGCGGGCCTTGCCGAGGTGGGCCGCGATCCGGTCCAGGGTCCGCTCCATCACGAAGCACCCCTGGGGCCGCCCCGCGCCCCGGTAGGGGCTGACCGGCGTCTTGTTGGTGAACAGGCTGTCGAACCGGACGCGGTAGTTCTCGATCTTGTACGGCCCGAGCAGCTGGGTCGAGGTGATGATGGGGACGATCAGCCCGTAGGGGATGTAGGCGCCGTGATCGTGGAGAAAGCGGACGTCGAGGCCGAGGATGCGGCCGTCGTCGTCGAACCCGACGCTGACCCAGTGGACCTGGCCGCGTTCGTGGTTGGCGGACACGAAGTGTTCGTGGCGGTCCTCGGTGAACTTGACGTCGTGCCCGAGCTGGATCGCCGCCCACGGGACCAGCACCTCCTCGGGCCACGGGTGCATGATCTTGACGCCGAAGCCGCCGCCGATGTCGGGCGCGATGCATTCCACCTGGGCGAACGGCAGCCCGAGCAGCGACGCGATCGCGAACCGGACGCTCGTCGGGGCCTGGGTCGACGAGTAGACGCGCAGGCGCCGGTCGTCGGCGTCCCACCGGGCGTAGGTGCCGCGCGTCTCCAGCGGCGTGGACGCCGACCGCTCGATGTCGAGGCGCAGCTCGAGCGTGTGGAGCGCGTCGGCGATGGCCGCCGGCGCGTCACCGATCTCCTGGAGCATGGTGGCCGCGACGTTGCCGGGCACGTCGTCGTGCACGAGCTGCTCGCCTTCTGCCGCGGCCTCGAGGTCGACGACCGCGGTCAGTGGCTCGTAGTCGACGTCGATGCGGTCGAGGGCGTCCTCGGCGGCGTAGCGGTCGGTCGCGACGACCATCACGACGGCCTCGCCCACGTGGTTGACCTCGTCCTTGGCCAGCACGTGCTGGGTGCGCGGCTCGGTCAGCGACGGGTGGGGGATGAGCAGCGGCAGCGGCTCCTGGAGCTTTGGCGGCAGGTCCTCGTAGGTGTAGATCGCGACCAGCCCGTCGACCTCGAGCGCATCCGAGACGTCGATGTCGGTGATCCGCGCGTGGGCGTGGGGACTGCGGACGATCCCCACCTCGTAGGCGTCGTGGCCGAGGTCGTCGAGGAACCGGCCCTCGCCGCGCAGCAGCCGCGGGTCCTCGGTCCGGGGGATGGGGGCACCGAACTGTCTGGTGGTCACCGGCGCTCCTCCCCGTCGACGTGATGGGGCGAGCGGGGGTCGGTGCCGGCGGCGCCGAGCTCGTCGGCGGCCTGCCGCACGGCCTTCAGGATCCCGGCGTAGCCGGTGCACCGGCACAGGTTGCCGGCCATGCCCTCGCGGATCTCGTCCTCGTCGGGGTCGGGTTGGTCGGCCAGGAAGCCACAGGCGCTCATCACGAATCCCGGCGTGCAGAAGCCGCACTGGAGCCCGTGCTGCTCCTGGAACGCGCGCTGGACCGGGTGGAGGGTCCCGTCGGCGGCGGCGAGCCCCTCGATGGTGGTGATCTCACGGCCGTCGACGCTGACCGCGAAGGTGAGGCAGGAGCGCGCCGGCTCGCCGTCGAGCAGGATCGTGCACGCGCCGCAGACGCCGTGCTCGCACCCGACGTGGGTCCCGGTCAGCCGCAGGTCGTGCCGGAGGAAGTCGGACAACAGCCGCCGCGCCGGGACGGTGGCGCGTCGCGGCAGCCCGTTGACGGTGACGTCGATCTCGTGCTCACTCATCGCTCGACCCTCCGCGGCCACCGTGTCCGTCCTGCGCGGCACGACCGGCGGCGTCCCTGAGCGCACGGTCGAGCAGCACGCCGGCGAGGTGGCGGCGGTAGGTGGCGGTGGCGTGGATGTCCCCGCCCGGGTCGATGGCCGCCCGCGCCGTGGCGAGGGCAGCACCGGTGTCGAGGGCGTCGTGGCGCTGGCCCGCCAGCTCGTCGGTGACCTCTACGACGGCGGGGACGCCGCTGACGCCGAGGAACGCGCTGCGGGCCCTCGTGACGCGGTGGTCGGTGTCGAGGGTGACGCTGACCGCGACGCCGGCGAGCGCATAGTCCCCGTGCCGCCGTGCCAGCTCGGTGACGGCCGTGCCGGTGCGCGCCGCCGGCACCGGGAACCTCACCGCCACCGCGAGCTCGTCCGGCTGCGTGTCGGACTCGAGCGGACCGAGGAAGAAGTCGGCCGCCCGGACCGTGCGGCGTCCCTCCGCCGTGGCGAGCTCGACCTCGCCCTCCGCGAGGACGAGCGCGGCGGGGAGCTCGGCCGCGGGATCGGCGTGCACGATCGACCCGACGACGGTGCCCCGGTTGCGGATGACCGGATGCGCGACCCAGGACAGCGCCTGGCGCAGCAACGGCAGCGTCGCGGCCACCTCGTCGTCCCGGTGCACACGGGACTGTCGCGCCCGCGCGCCGATGCGGACGCCGGCGTCGGTGACCTCGACGGTGTCGAGCTCGTCGAGCCGACCGATGTCGACGAGCGCCGTCGGGGCGGCCAGCCGCATGTTCATCATGGGGACGAGGCTCTGGCCGCCGGCGAGCACCTTGCCGTCCTCACCCACCTCGGCGAGGACGGCGATCGCCTCGTCGAGGCTGGTGGGCGCGTAGTGGTCGAAGGGCGGCGGCTTCACCCGCGCCCCTCCCCCGTCGGATCCTGCGGTCGCCGCCGCTGTGCTGGCTTCACGCGCATCCTCGGGTCGCTTCGGGCGTCCGACGCTACCGGAGCGGCCCCGCCGGGACACGCCCCACGAGGGAACGCGTAGCGTGGCCACCTCCCGGACGAACAGGGGGTGCTGTGCTCGAGGACGTGGTCGACTGGGTCGCGGCGGCGGACCGCGTGACGGTGCTGACGGGGGCGGGCGTGTCGACGGCCTCCGGAATCCCCGACTTCCGCGGCCCGCAGGGGCTGTGGACGCGGGAGCCGGAGGCCGAGCGGCTGTCCTCGATCGAGGCCTACGTGTCCGATCCGTCGGTGCGCCGCGAGGCGTGGCGCCGGCGCATCGCCACCGACCCGGCATCGCTGCGACCGAACCCTTCCCACGAGGCGCTGGTCGAGCTCGAGCAGCTGGGGCGGCTCGACGTACTGGTGACCCAGAACGTCGACGGCCTGCACCTCAACGCCGGCACCACGCCCGAACGGCTGGTCGAGATCCACGGCACCGCCCGGGAGGTCGCGTGCCTGTCGTGCGGCGACCGTCAGCCGACCGAGCCGGTCTTCGAGCGTGTCCGTGCCGGCGACGAGGACCCGCGCTGCGAGCGCTGCGGCGGGCTGCTCAAGAGCGCCACGATCTCGTTCGGGCAGGCGCTGGACCCCGACCAGCTCCAGCGCGCCCACGATGCGGCGGTCGGGTGCGACGTCATGGTCACCGTGGGCACGTCGCTCCTGGTCCAGCCCGTCGCGACGCTGCCGCAACTGGCCCAGGACGCCGGCGCACGGTTGGCGGTCATCAACGCCGAGGAGACCCCCTACGACGATCGCGCCGACGCGGTCCTCCGCGGCGACGCCGGCGAGCTGCTCACGGCGATCGTCGCCGGCGTCCGCGACCGCGTGAGCTGACGCCGGCGGGGCCTTCAGTCGCCCGACAGCCGCTCGGTGAGATACGACCGCAGGTTCCTGGGCGTGCGCCCGAGCAGGGCGGTCAGCACCGTCGCGTCGCCCGGTGAGCCGTGCCGGTCGTAGTGGCTGAACATCGCGTGGAGACGCCGCCGCGTCTCGGCATCGAGGTGGGCGTTGGCGATGGCCCAGTTGTCGGGGTCCTGGCGTTCGGCCACCACGTCGTGGCCGAGCAGCTCGCCCGCGACCCGCGCGATGTCCACCGGTGCCACCGGCTCGGGCCCGGACAGCTCGAAGGTGGCGTGGACCCCGGTGCCGTCGACGAGGCAGCTCGCCGCGACCGCGGCGACATCGCGCACGTCGACCATCGCGGTCGCACGGTCGGAGGCGTACGGGACGCGGTAGCGCCCCGCCCGCAGGCCGTCGAGGTAGCCGTCGAGGTTCTGGAGGTAGGCGTTGGGCTGGAGGATCGTCCAGTCGAGCCCGCTTTCGACCACGAGCTCCTCGACCCGCCCCTTGTCGGCGTGATGCGGCATCGCCGTCAGCTGCGGGTGGACCACGGAGTGGTACACGAGCCGCCCGACCCCGGCCCGCCGGCACGCGTCGACGACCGCCCGCCCCATCACCACCTCGTCGGGGCTCACGTTGGGAGCGAGCGCGTACACCGCGTCGGCACCGTCGAGGATCTCGGTCAGCCGATCGGGGTCGCGCTGGTCGCCGACAGCGGCCCGCACGTCGAGGTCCTGCACGCGGCGGGCGTCGCGAACCACGGCGCGAGCCACGCCGTCACGAAGCAGGACGGCACGGAGCACGGCCCGGCCGGTCTTGCCGCCGGCGCCGGTCACCACCACGCGCGTCACGTGGCGGCGACCTCGGCACGGTCGGCCAGCGCCCGCACCGCGTCGGCGAACACCGCGATGGGCGGGGTCACGAGCCCGGCGCCGACCTGGCCGGTACCCGGCTCCTTGCCCGCGATCCCGGTGTTGACGAACGGGACGACGCCGGTGCGCACGACGCGGGTCACGTCGATGCCGACCGGCGTCCCGCGGAACTCGAGGATCGGGATCTGGAAGCTCGGGTGCTCCCCCAGCGTGATCGAGTACATCGACCGAGTCGCGTCGAGCGCGTCGCCGGCCTGTCCGCCGACGAAGCGTACGATCGCGGGGGCCGCCGCCATCGCGAACCCACCCATGCCGGAGGTCTCGGTGATGGTCGAGTCCCCGATGTCGGGGTTGGCGTCGTCGGCGGTGAAGTCGCCGAGAAACAGCCCGTCGGGGACCTCGGCCGGGGCGGTGAACCACTGGTCGCCCGTGCCCGACAACTGGATGCCGAAG
>CAZSQF010000226.1:0-5194 GCA_964608935.1 uncultured Actinomycetota bacterium
CGAAGATGACGAACAGGAACGCGAACACGTAGTAGCGGATGTTCATCTGGGACCATCCGCTGCCCACGGCCTCGACGCCGCACTCGTAGGTCGTCAGCTTCTGCGGGCTCGCGACGCTGGGGCGCATCACGCGGTTGACCAGCATGATCACCGCGTACAGCACGGCGCCCACGATGACCAGGATCGCGAACGTCGCGTACTGCTCGAAGAACGTCACCCCGGTCCTCCCCGGCGCGCTCGCGCCGTGCCGGCCGTCGCCCCTCGCCACGAGGGTCGTGTCGCGCCGGGCGGACACCTGCCGGGGCGCGAGCCCTCGCGGGGCCCACGCACCGCACGAAGCCCTCTCGGGCGCCAAGCGGCCCGTCCGACGGGCCGCGGCGGGATGCTAGCAACCTGCCGGACACCGCCCCAACGGTGGGGGCACCCCCGAGGTCAGGGCAGCCGCCAGTCCACGGGGTCGGCGCCGAGCTCGCGCAGCAGCTGGTTGGTGCGGCTGAACGGGCGTGAGCCGAAGAAGCCGCGGTCCGCGGACATGGGGCTCGGGTGCGGTGCCTCGATCCGCGGGGTGTCGCCGAGCCACGGGCCGAGGTTGCGCGCGTCGCGGCCCCACAGGATCGCGACGAGCGGCTGCGACCGGTCGACGAGGGCACGGATCGCCTGCTCGGTCACCTCCTCCCACCCCTTGCCGCGATGGGAGGCCGGCTTGCCGGGCTGCACGGTGAGGCAGCGGTTGAGCAGCAGCACGCCCTGGTGCACCCACGGGGTGAGGTCGCCGGTGGCCGGCTCTCGAAGGCCGAGATCGTCCTGGTACTCCCGGAAGATGTTCTGGAGGCTTCTCGGGACGGGGCGCACGTCGGGGGCGACCGCGAAGCACAGCCCGATCGGGTGGCCCGGCGTCGGGTAGGGATCCTGGCCCACCACGAGCACGCGCACGTCGTCGAGGGGCTGCTGGAACGCGGCGAAGATGCGCTCGCCCGCCGGCAGGAACGGCCGCCCGGCCGCCTGCTCCGCCCGCAGGAAGTCCCCCATCGTGCGGATGCGGTCCTCGACGGGGGCCATCGCGTCGGCCCAGCCCGGGCCGAGCAGCTCGTCGAGGGAACGGGTCGCGGTCGCCATCGTCGCGCGGGGACCCTAGCAGCGCCGCCGGAGCGTCAGCGGGGCGCCGCGAGCGGCCCCTCGCACGCGCCGGCGTCGGTCAGGCCCGGCAGGACCTCGACGCGCAGCGTCGAGATGAGCCGGGCGTCGGCGAGCTCGACCCGGTCGACGTGGACGTCGTCGGGGAGGCCGAGGTCGGTGGCGAGCCCCAGCGACCGCCACCACGCTTCGTCACCACCGGCCGGCTGGAGCGTCAGCACGCCGTCGGCGACCATGACACGCAGGGACACCTCGAACGGCAGTCCCTCGACCCCGATCCGGGCGCCGTCGGGCGACAGCTCGACCGTGACGGGAACACCGAGCGGGGCGTGCCGGCGCAGCCACGCCTCGAGATCGTGCTCCGAGGCCTCGAGCACGAGCTCGAGCTCGGTCGGGTCCGCCGCGCCGCCGGGCGCCCAGGGCAGGCGCGCCTCGGGGACCGTGGCCCTCGCCCGGTCGATGCGCAGGTCCCGGATCATCAGGCCCTCCACGGTCACGGCGACGTCCCGGGCGCGGCCGACGGCCAGCCGGGGCAGCACGGGCCGTCGCGCGTCCTCGACCGTCAGCCGGTCGTGGGCGAGGCAGCGGCCGAGCGAGGACGACAGCGCCCGCTCGGACACCGGGACGGCCGCGAGCTCGGCCAGGAGCAGCAGCGCCAGGGCGGCCGCGATCCAGGCTGCTGGCTTGATCACCGCCTCCTCCCGATCGCCGCGCCGGCGCACGGGCAGGCGCCTCAGCCGGTGCGATCCAGCGCGTACTCGGCCAACCGGGTGAGGGCCTTGACCACCGGCGCGTCGCCGAACCGCTCCAGATGTGTCACCCCCGCCCGGACGTAGGTCTCGGCGTCGGCGCGGGCCCGTGCCAACGCCTCGCTGCTCCGCAGCAGCCCGAGGGCGCGGGCGACATCGCGGTCGCCGAGCTCACCGTCGAGCAGCGCGGCGAGCTGACCGCCGGTGTCGAGCTCGAGGGCGTGCAGCACGGGCAGCGTCCGTACGCCCTCGCGCAGGTCGGTCCCCGGCGTCTTGCCCGTCTCCTCGGGATCGGAGACGATGTCGAGGATGTCGTCGGACAGCTGGAACGCCATGCCGACGTTCCAGCCGTACTCGGCGGCCGCCCCGACCCCTTCGGGGTCGACGCCCGACAGCATCGCCCCGTAGCGGCACGAGGTCGCAATCAGCGACGCGGTCTTGCCCGACACGACGTCGAGGTAGTGATCGCGTGTCGGGTCGATGATCGGCACGTCGGGCGGCAGGGCACCGATCGAGCCCTGCACCTCACGGATCTCACCCTCGCACAGACGCGCCAGCGTGCGCGCCATGATGCGGGTGACGTCGACCCCGAGGTCGGCCGACAGCTCCGCGGCCCGGGCGAACAGGAAGTCTCCCGTGAGGATCGCCACCGTGTTGTCCCACCGCGAGTTCGCGGTCGGGCTGCCCCGGCGTGCCGGCGCCTCGTCGATGACGTCGTCGTGGTACAGCGTGGCGAGGTGGACGAGCTCGACGATCACGCCGGCGTCGACCAGGCCCGGACGGTCGGGGTCGCCGAGGTGGCCGGTGAGGGCCACCAACAGCGGGCGGAAGCGCTTGCCGCCGGCGGTGATCAGGTAGCGGGCGGCCTCGTCGACGAACGCGTGGCTCGACGCGACCTGCTCGTGGAGCCGATCCTCGACCGCGTCGAGGATCCCGCCGACCGGCAGCCCCTCCGCCTCGAGCTGGTCGAGCACGGGCGAGGGGATCGCCAGACTCGCCACGCGGGGCTCCCCTGCACGGTGCGGACGTCCCGACGGGGCCACGGCGCGCCTCACCTGACCAGGGCCGCAGCGCTCTCGGCGAGCTGGAGGAACAGCTGCGGCTGGACGCCGAGGTAGATGACCAGCACCGCGCTGATCGACACCCCGACCGACAGCCCGGTGGTCACGATCGGCAGCCCACGGCCCTCGTCGGCGTCCTCGAGGAACATCATGCCCGCGATCCGCAGGTAGAAGAACGCCGCGACCACGCTGCTGACCACGCCGATGACCACCAGCCACGTCAGCCCCGCCCGCACGCCCGCCTCGAACACCGCCAGCTTGCCGATGAAGCCCGCGGTGGCGGGGATCCCGGCGAGGGACAACAGGCACAGGGCGAGGATGCCGGCCAACGCCGGCGAGGTCTTGCCGAGCCCTCGCAGGTCCACCAGCGCCACCTCGCCGCGGCGGACACGCTCGAGCGCGACCACACAGCCGAACGCGCCGATGGTCGCGACGGCGTAGGTGAGCAGGTACCACAGCGTGGCCGACAACCCGGCGTCCGAGCCGGCCACGACCCCGATCGTCGCGTAGCCGGCGTGGGTGATCGACGAGTACGCGAGCATGCGCTTGATGTCGCGCTGGACGACGGCGACGTAGGCGCCGTAGAGCATCGTGATCGCCGCCAGCACCGACAGCACGGGCACCCACAGCGCTTCGAGCGACGGGAAGGCGACCAGGAACAGGCGCAGTGCGGCCGCGAAGCCGGCGGCCTTCGTCGCCGCCGCCATGAAGGCGGTGATGTTGGTCGGCGCACCCTGGTAGACGTCGGGCGTCCACAGATGGAAGGGTGCGAGCGCCACCTTGAAGCCGACCCCGACCGTGATGAGGCCGAGCCCGAGCGCCGCCACGAAGCGGGGGGTGGTGACCAACCCGATCGAGGCGCCGATGCCCGGCAGGTCCACCGCGCCGGTGGCGACGTAGACGAGCGCCATGCCGTAGAGCAGGATCGCCGAGGCGATCGCGCCGAGGACGAAGTACTTCAGCGACGCCTCCTGCGACCGGCGGTCCCGGCGGGCCAGCCCCGCCAGCACGTACAGGGCGAGCGAGAGCACCTCGAGCGACACGAACAGGGTGATGAGGTCGTTGGCGGTGCCGAGCGCGACCATGCCGACCACGCACAGCAGGACGAGTGGTTCGACCTCGGCCCGGTTGATGCGCCGGTCCTGGAGGTAGCCGTAGCCGATCGGGATCACCAGCACGGCGGTGAGATAGACCGTCAGGCGGGTGAAGAACGCGATGCCGTCGTTGGCCAGGGCCCCCTGCAACGCCTCCTGCGGTGCGATCAGGCCGCCGCCGGGCGCCAACACGACCGCGTACTGCCACCCCGTGAGCACGAGCGCGGCCAGCAGCGACAGCACCGCGCCCCAGGCCTGGATGAGCGACGGACGGGCGGCGAAGGCGACCACCAGCGCGGGCGCGGCGGCGCCGAGCGCGATGGCGACGATGCCGGGCACGACCACGTCCTGGGAGACGAGCCACCCACCCAGGCCGATGGCGACGACCGCGGTGGGGATCGCGACGGCATGCTTGCGCCGACCGGCGATGGCCACGAGCAGCAGCACGAGCGCGGTCACGGTGGGTGGCAGCTCGGGGGCGAAGCTCGACCACTGGACCTGGTCGAAACCGGCGACCTGCGCGAGGAAGACGGGAGCCATGCTCACTCATCCCCCCCGGTTGGCTCGGCCTCGACGGCCGGCTCCACCACGAGCTCGACGCCGACCTCCTCGAGCAACCGGTCCACGCTGGGCTGGACCACATCGAACAGGGGCTTGGGGTAGATCCCGATCGCGACGATGACCGCGACGATCGGCACCAGCACCCCGATCTCGCGGGGCTTCAAGTCGCTGGTGTGTTCGTTGTCGGCGCCCTCGAGCGGGCCGTGGAACACGCGCTGGTAGGCCCACAGCAGGTAGAGCGCCGCCAGCACCGCCCCGAAGGAGGCGAGCACGGCGGCGGTACGGTTGACCTGGAACGTGCCGAGCAGGATCGGGAACTCGCCGACGAACCCGTTCAGGCCCGGCAGCGCCAGCGACGACAGCGACACCACGAGCCACAGACCGGCCATCACCGGCACCTGCTTGGCGAGCCCGCCGAACGCGGCGATCTGGCGCGTGTGGCGGCGCTCGTACAGGAAGCCGACCAGCAGGAACAGCGCGCCGGTCGACAGCCCGTGGTTGATCATCTGGACCACCGAGGCCGACGTCGCCGTGGCGTTCAGCGCGAACGTGCCGAGCACCACGAACCCCATGTGGCTCACCGACGAGTACGCGA
>CAZSQF010000227.1:0-5189 GCA_964608935.1 uncultured Actinomycetota bacterium
TCATCGCCGACACCCCGGGCCACGTGCAGTACACGCGCAACATGGTCACCGGCGCGTCCACCGCCAACCTCGCGATCGTGCTGGTGGACGCCCGCAACGGCCTGTCGGAGCAGTCGCGCCGGCACGCGTTCATCGCGTCGCTGCTCGGCATCCCCCACCTGGTGCTGGCGATCAACAAGATGGACCTGGTCGACTGGTCCGAGCAGCGCTACGAACAGATCCGCGCCGAGTTCGAGGAGTTCTCCGGCAAGCTCGAGGTCAAGGACGTCACGTTCATCCCCATGTCGGCGCTGCGGGGGGACAACGTGGTGGAACGGTCGACGAACATGCCCTGGTACGAGGGCACGCCGCTGCTCTACCACCTCGAGCACGTCCACATCGCCTCGGACCGCAACCTCATCGACCCGCGCTTTCCCGTGCAGTGGGTGATCCGACCCCGCTCGGACGAGCACCACGACTACCGCGGCTACGCGGGCCAGGTCGCCGGCGGGGTGTTCCGACCGGGCGATCCGGTGGTGGCGCTGCCGAGCGGCCTGGAGTCCACGGTCGAGGCCATCGACACGTTCGAAGGCCCGGTCGACGAGGCCTATCCGCCGATGTCGGTCACGGTGCGGCTCGCCGACGACATCGACGTGTCGCGCGGCACGATGCTGGCACGGCCGTCGAACCGGCCGACCGTCGGGCAGGACCTCGAGGCGATGGTGTGCTGGATGGCGCAGCGGCCGCTGTCGGAGCGTTCGATGTTCGCGCTCAAGCACACCACCAACAACCTGCGGGCGATGGTCACCGACGTGGTCTATCGCCTCGACGTGAACACGACCCACCGCGACGAGGCCGCCGACACGCTCGGGGTCAACGACATCGGCCGGATCCGGCTCCGCTCGACGGCCCCGTTGGCGTACGACGCCTACCGCCGCAACCGGGCCACGGGCAGCTTCATCCTGATCGATGAGGCGACCGACGTCACGGTCGCGGCCGGGATGCTCCTCGAGCCCCGCTGACCCGCGCGCCACATCACACGGACTCCGCCTGACGCTTGCGCCGCGACCGTTCGATCAGGCGCGCCACGAGGATCGACAGCTCGTAGAACAGGATCATCGGTCCGGCCATGAGCAGCAGCGTCACCGCGTCGGTGGTGGGGGTGATGAACGCGGACGCCACGACCATGATCAGCATCGCGTATGGCCGCGCGCGGCGCAGCGCCGCCGCCTTCAGGACCCCGGCCATCACGAGGGAGATCAGCACGAGCGGCAGCTCGAACACGAGCCCGAACGCCACCGACATCGCGAGGAAGAACGAGAGGTACTCGTTGGCGGACAGCAGCGCCTCGATGCCGGGTCCGCCGAGGTTGAGCAGGATCCGCAGCCCGTGGGGGATGACCAGGAACGCGAACCCGATCCCGATCGCGAACATGACCTGGCTCAGGATCACGAACGGCAACGCGTAGCGCTTCTCGCGCGAGGTGAGTCCCGGCGTGATGAAGCGCCACAGCTGGTAGAAGATCACCGGCCCGCCGACGAACAGCCCGATCACGACCGAGGTCTTGATCCGGACCGAGAACGGCTCGAGCGGCTTGAGCGCGATGAGCGAGCAGTTCTCGCCCGGCCGGATCGCCTCGACGGTGGCGCAGTAGGGCGCGATCAGGATCGCGAGCACCTGCGGGAAGACGATGTAGCCGACGATGGTGCCGAGGACCAGGGCGCTCATCGCCCAGAACAGGCGCGTCCGAAGCTCGCTGAGGTGCTCGACGAGCGTCATCTCGCCCGGGGCAGGCCCACTCTGCCCCGGGAGCTCAGGCGTCCGGGTCACGCTCCGACGACGGAGTCGTCACGTCGTCGTCCTCCTCCTCGAGTGCCTCCTTCGAGGCCTTGCGGAACTCCTTCAGGGACTGACCGACGGAGCTCGCGAGACCGGGCAGCTTCTTGGCCCCGAACAACAGGAGGACGATCAGCAGGATGATGACCCACTCGGCGCCACCGGGAAGGGTTGGCATCGCTCAACCTCTCATGAACCGGTCCCCGCCTTCGACGACCGCGCGTCGAGCGTAACCGGCGTGCGAGCTCGCTGCTGCGGGGTGCGGGGATCCTACGAGCCGGTTCAGTCCGAGCCGGGCCCGGGGGATGTCTCGGCATCCGGGGAGCCGGGATCCACCTGCCCGTCGTCGCCAGCGCTGAGCGACCGTCGCAGCGATCGCCGGGCGCTGTCGTGCGTGTCGCGGACTTCGCGGCGCAGGTCCCGCAGCTCGCGATCGAGACCCTCCGCCTCCGCCGCGGCCCGGAAGTCCGACAGGGCGCTGCGTGCCTCGCGGCGGAACCTGACGAGCAGTCGGGCCACGTCTCCGGCGACCCTCGGGAGCCGCCTGGGGCCGATCACGACCACCGCCACCACCAGAATCACGAGCAGTTCCTGGAAGCCGGGCATCGGTGGACCTTCCGGTTTCGAGCGACACTATCCCGGTGTGCTGGTGGGTGCACGGGCGGTAGCATCCTCGCATTCTGGGGCAGGGAGGGCGCATGCAGGTGGTGGTCACCGGCGGGGCCGGGTTCATCGGCGCCAACCTCGTCCGTGAGCTGCTCCGTACCGATGGGATCGACGCGGTCGCGGTCGTCGACGACCTGTCGTCGGGCTACCGCGACAACCTCGCCGACCTCGACGTCGATCTGCGGATCGGCTCGATCCTGGACGAGGACCTGCTCGACGACGTCGTCCCCGGTGCGGACGCGATCGTCCACCTGGCCGCGGTCCCGTCGGTCCCCCGCTCGGTCGAGGACCCAGTGACCAGCCACACCGCCAACGTCACCGGCACGCTCGCCATCCTCGAGGCGGCCCGCCGGGCCGGGTCGCCGCACGTGGTGGTTGCGTCGTCGTCGTCGGTGTACGGCGCCAACCCGACCCTGCCGAAGTCGGAGGACCTCGCCACCGCGCCGCTGTCCCCGTACGCGGTGACCAAGCTGGCGACCGAGAACTACGCGCTCGCCTACGCGTACTGCTTCGACCTGCCGGTGCTGCCGTTCCGGTTCTTCAACGTGTTCGGCCCGTTGCAGGCCGCCGGGCACGCCTACGCCGCCGCGATCCCGACCTGGATCGACGCGGCCCTGCGCGGGCGGCCGCTGCCGATCCACGGCGACGGCAAGCAGACCCGCGACTTCACCTACGTCGGCTCGGTCGCCAACGTCATCACCGAGGCGGTGCTGCGCCGCACGACCGCCGACGGGCCGGTCAACCTCGCGTTCGGGTCGCGGCGCACGCTGTTGGAGACGGTCGCGGCCATCGAGGACGCGCTCGGGCAGGAGCTGGTGTGCGAGCACGGCCCCGACCGTCCCGGCGACGTCCGGCACTCGCAGGCCGACCAGTCGCGTCTGCGCGGGCTGTTCCCCGGCGTCGAGCCGGTCGAGTTCGCCACCGGGCTGCGCGAAACCGTGGACTGGTTCCGCACCCTGCCCGCCTACGGCTGATCCGTGGACCCGGTCGAGCCACCGCTGCGCATCTTCCTGTCGCCGCCCGACGTCGGCGACGCCGAGCGCGCGCTGCTGCTCGACGCGTTCGACTCCAACTGGATCGCACCCCTGGGCCCGCACGTGGACGCCTTCGAGCGCGAGTTCGCCGACTACGTGGGCACCGGCCACGCGGTCGCGCTGTCGTCGGGCACCGCCGCGCTCCACCTGGCACTGCTGCTCGCCGGCGTCGGCCCCGGCGACCGGGTGCTGTGCTCGACGATGACCTTCGTCGCCTCCGCCAATGCGATCCGCTACCTCGGCGCCGAACCGGTGTTCGTCGACGCCGAGCCGTCGACGTGGAACCTCGACCCGGAGCTGGTGGCCGACGAGCTCGCGGCAGCGGCCCGACGGGGGGAGACCTACGCGGCGCTGGTCGCGGTCGACCTCTACGGTCGCTGCTGCGACTATGACGCGCTGCTGCCGGTGGTCGCCGACCACGACCTCGCCCTGATCGAGGACGCGGCCGAGGCGCTCGGGGCGACCTACGGCGACCGCTCGGCCGGAACCTTCGGCCAGGCCGGCGTGTTCTCGTTCAACGGCAACAAGATCATCACGACCTCGGGTGGCGGGATGCTGGTCACCGACGACGCCGGCGAGGCGCAGCGCGCGCGGTTCCTGGCCACCCAAGCGCGCGACCCCGCCCCGCACTACGAGCATTCGACGGTCGGGTTCAACTACCGGCTGAGCAACCTGCTCGCCGCGCTCGGCCGCGCCCAGCTCGGCGGCCTCGAGGCCAGGATCGCCCGCCGCCACCAGATCCAGGACCGCTACCGCGCCAGGCTCGCCGACCTGCCGGGCGTCGCCTTCGCGCCCGAGCCAGACCGTGGACGCAGCAACGCATGGCTGACCTGTCTCACCATCGACCCGGAGGTCGCGCGTGCCGACCGCGAGGCGGTGCGCCGCCACCTGCGGAGGCTCGGCATCGAGGCGCGCCCGTTGTGGAAGCCGATGCACCTCCAGCCGGTCTACGCCGACGCCCGCGTCCTCGGCGGACCGGTGTCGGAGCAGCTGTTCGCGCACGGCCTGTGCCTGCCGACCGGGTCGTCGCTGACCGACGAGGAGCTCGACGAGATCTGCGTGGCCGTGCACGCGTCGCTGGGCAGCTGACCCCCGTCGCGCCGAAGAACGAGCACAACGACGACGAAGGGCTACGGTGCGTGACGGGCCGCTGGTCCCCATGTCCAGGTCACGTACGAAACGTACGCTGCACAGGGGATGTCGGTCGCGCCGTCACGTCGTACGGTCGCGGGTAGCGGCATCAGTGTGGCGGATGCTCAGATGAGGGGTGCTCGGATGCACGACGGCGGCGTGGAGCAGGAAGGCCGGTCGACCGGTCTGGCTCGCCGCGACTTCTTCAAGCACACCGCCCTGGTCGGCGGGCTCGTGTGGGCCTCGCCGGTCATCCACTCGTTCACCGCCCCAGCCTTCGCCGGCACCCCCGTCGTCGGCGAGGGCTGCACCCCCGGCTTCTGGAAGGACGACACGCCCGCGAACATTCCGGCCTGGGCCGCTGTCACCGCGGCGACCGGCTTCGACGCGAATACCGAGTTCAGCACGGTCTTCGGCTCCGGTTTCTTTGGGGACGAGACGCTCGAGCAGGTTCTCGGTCTGGGTGGCGGTGGCCTCAATCGGCTCGGCCGCCATGCTGTCGCGGCGTGGCTGAACGCCGTTTCGGGCATCGACTACCCGCTC
>CAZSQF010000228.1:0-5168 GCA_964608935.1 uncultured Actinomycetota bacterium
GCCGTCGGCACGTGCAGCCGGCGGGCGAGGTCGGCCATGACGAAGATCGCGCCCTTCAGCACACCGACGAGCAGCAGGTCGTGCCCCTCGTAGTCGCGATCCACCTCCTGGGCGAGCTCGGTCAGCCTCGCGTCGATGTCGTCGGCATCGATCAGCACCTCGGCGACGTCGTCGCGGTGCACGGCCGGGATGGAGTCGTGGGCCACCATCAACCTCGTCTGGGTGGGGCGGTCGGGACCCGGCAATCCTAGACGTGTCCGGCGCCCTGGCCGGCCGTGGTTCCCGACCCCGGCCGGACCGCCGTCACGACCAGCAGCAGCGCCGGCTCGCGTCGCCCGGCTCGCAGGAGCGCGTCGTCGGCGGCGACACCCGGGACCCACACCGGTCGGTCGCCGTCGACCACCACCGGCCACACCTGGCGGGCGGCCCGCGGCACGCCGGCGTCGATGAACAGTTCCTTGAGCCGGCGCGTCCCGGCGGGCGTGCGCAGCCGGTCCCCGGGCTGCCGGTGGCGTACCTCGAGCGGGCCTAGGCCGCCCGGAAAGAGGACGTGGAGACGCTCGGGCCGGCCGCCCGGAGGGACCGCTGCCCGATCGGGTGGCGGGACCGGCGGCGTCCAGGCACCCGGCAGCGCGAGCGAGATCTGGCCCGCCTCCCCGTCGGGCGGGGGTGCCGCGTCGTTCGGGGTGGTCGCGACGAGGCGCAGGCCGGCCGGGGGCCAGGGCGTATAGCCCGGGACCGCGATCCGCCGGGGTCGCCCCGCCGGCAGCTCGACCGGCGCGAGGGCTCGCCATCCGCCGGCGGCGGTGGCCTCGATCCGGCCGGGCAGCGACGCGGACGAGCCGGGGGCCAGCCCGAGGATCCGGGCGACGGTGGCGGCGCTGGGGGGCGGTCCGCCGGTCAGCTCCTCGAGCAGTCGACGGACGGCCCGGCGGGCGATGGCGGGTGGCACACCCGTCAGGTCGTCGTCTCGGAGAGCGACGACCGGCCCCGCCCGCATCGCCCGGGCGAGCAGCTGTGCCGCCCACGCGTCGAGCGCCTCGGCCTCGTCGTGGGCGAGGTCGGCCGCGCGACCGAGCGCTCCGACCGGATCGGGGGCGACCTCCTCGAGCGCGGGGAGCAGCCGCTCGCGGACCAGTGAGCGGCGGATGGTCGGGTCGACGTTGGTCGGGTCCTCTGCGGTCGGCAGCCCTTCGAGCAGGACGAACCGGTGCACGTCGGCCCGGCGGAGGCGCAGGAGCGGGCGTACGAGGTCGCCGCTGACGGGGCGCATCGCGGCCAGCCCGTCGGCACCGGTGCCCCGGGCCAGCCGCAGCAGCACCGTCTCGGCCTGGTCGTCGGCGGTGTGGCCGACGAGGATGGCGCGGGCGCCGATCTGCCGCGCGACCTCACGCAGCGCCTGGTAGCGGGCGTCGCGGGCGGCGGCCTCGAGCCCGCTGCCGGCTCGCGCCACCGCGACCTCTCGCTCGATCAGCGGCAGCCCGAGCCAGGCGGCGTGGCGCGCTGCGACCTTGCGGTCCAGGGTGTCGTCCCGCAGCCCGTGCCGGACGTGGACGAGGGTCAGCCGCAGGTCGGGCCGCGCCTCGGCGGCGAGGTAGGCCAGCGCGGTCGAATCGGGGCCACCGGACAGTGCGACGCAGGCCGGCACCGCCTCGGGAAGATGCGCGAGCACGGCCCGGACCTCCGCGACGACCGCGTCGCGGTCCTGCCCCGCGGGCAAAGGGCCCGGCACGACGTCCATGGCCATGCGTCATCGACTCCCCACCGGCGGCGACCGCCCGCGACGATCATGCCGGTCAACCGGCCGTGACGCGAGCGACCCAGCGGGTGGGATCGGCCACCTCGTCGGCGCGGGGCAGGTGCTCGGGCCGCTCGAACGCCCGGTTCAGGGCGCTCACGCCGCCGCTGGCAAGCACCTCGCGGACGAACGCCTCCCCTTCACGATACTGCCGGCGCTTCATCTCCATCCCGGCGACGGCGCTGAGCAGCTTCGAGGTCACGTCGCCGCGGCGGGCGTCGAGGGCGGCACGCACCGCATCCGGGTCGGCGATCAGCTGGCCGGTCCCGGCGTCGAACATGGCCGTGTTGCCGTGCCCCTCGAGCAGGCTCATCAGCCCCTGGGCCTCCGCGATGATCTCGACCTGCTCGGGCGTGAGCACCGCGTCGAGCAGCGGCTGGATCGTCCCGGTCCGCTGCACCTCGATGACCGCCTCGGGCAGCCGGGGCGCGATCTCGAGCACCGCGGTGCGGTCGACGCGGGCGTGGGCGAGGTAGCGGTCGACGAGGTCGCGCAGGTGGTCGCCGAGCCACGGATTGG
Source organism: uncultured Actinomycetota bacterium (assembly GCA_964608935.1). Lineage (GTDB taxonomy): Bacteria > Actinomycetota > Nitriliruptoria > Nitriliruptorales > Nitriliruptoraceae > CAZSQF01. The sequence continues at coordinate 2,318 of CAZSQF010000228.1, forward strand.
CCTCGAACTGGAGCCGATGGGTGACCTCGTGGAGCAGGACGGCGCGGCGGATGTCGGTCGCCAGCGGGCCGTGCTGCTCGGCGAGGTCGAGGACGTTCGGGCCGACGACGAGCAGCTGGTTGCCGCCGGGGCCCCCGAGCGGCAGGACGAACTGGCCGAGCACCTTGGTCGACAGGAGCCCGAGCAGCGCACCGATCTGGGCGCCGAGGACGCGCGAGGCGACCGCCCGGCGCCGGCCGAGGCGCTGCCGCAGCGGCTCGAAGACGCCGCGGAGGCTCGCCAGGTTGGTGCGCACCCAGGCCAGCCGGCCCACGACGCGCACGGACGTGGGCGACAGGTCCGCGCCGAGCTCGGTCCAGCGCCGCGCGGCGGTGTCGATGGCGGGGAGGTCGCCGACGATCTCGTCGCGGAGCCGGGCGACGGTGGCGGGGTCGTGCCGGCGGACCGGGACGATCGTCCGCGCCGCCCACAGGGCGACGCCCTCGTCGATCAGCGGGCCGGCCCCCGACGCCGCAGGCGTGCCCGGCTCGGTGGGCACCCTCGGCCCACCCGGTGGCGGGTCACCGACGACCGGAGCCCTCCTGCGACGGCCTTCTGACCAACAGCTGGTACACGCCAAGGAGCACCACGAGCCCGACCATGCCGGTGAACAGCAGGATCCAGGCGGCGCCCCACGTGAACGGCACCTCGAGGTCGTCGTAGCCGGCGAGGTCCCGGGCCGGGTTCTCCTCCGCGTCGCGTGGCCGCGGCTCGGGACCGGCCGGCTCACCCTCGACGGCGAGGACGTCCGCAGCGGTCGTGTGATCGTCGGCGAACGCGGCCGACGGCACGCCGAGCAGCAGCAGGGCGAGCAGCACGAGCCCGATCAGGCGGCGCATGCGCGGCATCCTCCGTGGTCCTCGAGCACAGGGTGGCAGCCTAGCCACGATGCCGCTGCCGGTGCTCGGCCCGCGACGTCCCGACGGCCGATGAGGACGCCAGGACGAGGACTCAGGCCGGCGAGGACGGGTCGGTCTGGGTCACCTTCTCGAGGCCCCGGGGGGCGTCGGGATCGAGGCCGAGCGTTCGGGCCAGCGCCTCGACGGCGAGCTGCGCCGGCAGGATCAGCCCGAGCGGGGCGAGCACCTCCGGCAGGTCGGGGCCGGCGAGCGCGTGCGTGCAGGCGCCGCGCAGCCCCGCGTCGCCCCCCAGGGCGATGGTCCGGGCCCCGAGGTCGCGCAGGTCGGCCGCGAGCTCGGTCATCCCTGCCAGCATCGGCCCGTCCTGCGCCGCGACGAGCACCGCCACCATCGCGGGATCGACGACGGCGATCGGGCCGTGCCGCAGGTCCGCATACGACAGCCCGCGCACCGGCTTGAGGCAGGTCTCCTCGAGCTTGAGCGCCACCTCCAGCGCCGTGCCGAAGACGAGCCCGCGGCCGCTGACCAGCGTGGTCGGGGCCTCGGCGAGCATCCCGACCACGTCGTCGATGCCGTCCCGGTCGTCGAGCACGCGCGACAGCTCGCCCGGGACACGGGACAGCTCGGGCTCGAGCGATCCGGCGCCGAGCGCATCGGCCATCACGGCGACGGCGGCCAGCTGGCACGTGTACGACTTGGTCGCGGGGACCGCCCGCTCGGGGCCGGCGCGCGTGACCAGCGCCAGGTCCGCCCCGGTGGCGAGGTCGCTGTCGCCGGCGTTGGTGATGGCCACCGTGCGCGCACCGCTGGCGGCGGCCCACGCCTGGGTCTCCACGATCTCGGCGGTCGCGCCGGACTGGGACAACGACACCACGACCGTGTCGGACAGGTCCCGCGTGGCGCCGTAGTGGGTCGCCAGGCTCGGGGCGGCGAGGGTCGCGCCGACGCCGGCGTGGATCTCGACGAGGTAGCGCCCGTACACGGCGGCGTTGTCCGACGACCCGCGCGCGACGAACAGCACGTGGCGGCGCCCACGGGCAAGGCGGGCGAGCTCGGCGCGTTGCGTCAGCAGGGCGTCCAGGGTGCGGGCGGTCGCGTCGGGCTGCTCGGCGATCTCGTCGGCCATGATGGTCACGCGGTTCGCTCCGGATCGGGTCGGCCGTCGGGGCGCGGGTCGAGGTCACGGGCCTCGCGCGGTCGTCGGCTCCAGGCGAGCTGGCCGCCCACCCACGTGGCTCGCGGGTTCCCGTCGTCATCGAACCAGGCGAGGTCGGCGCGCGCGCCCGGCCCGATCCGGCCGAGGTCGGCCCGGCCCAGGGCGTCGGCGGGCACACGGGTGGCGGCGTCGAGCGCGGCCGCGAGCTCGATCCCGCACGACGCCACGTTGCGGATGGCGGCGTGCAGGCGCAGCGCGGAGCCCGCCAGCGCGCCGTCGCGTCGGACCGGGGGCTCCCCGTCGGCCGCGATCTCGACCACGTCGCCGCCGAGGTCGTAGCGCCCGGGGGCCATCCCGAGCGCCGCGGTCGCATCGGTCACGAGCGCGACGCGGCCCGGTGCCGCGGCGAAGGCGAGGCGGATCGCGGTCGGTGCGACGTGGTGGAGGTCGGCAATGAGCCCGACGGTCAGCCGCGGGTCGGTGAGCGCCGCCCCGACCACGCCGGGATCACGGTGGTGGAGCGGCCGTTGCGCGTTGTAGAGGTGGGTGACCAGGGTCGCTCCCGCGTCCGCTGCCGCGCGGACCTCGTCGTCGGTCGCGTCGCTGTGCCCGACGGCGACGCGCACGCCGGCGGCGCGCAGCGACCGGATGGCCTCGAGCGCACCCTTTCGCTCCGGCGCGAGCGTGAGATAGCTCATCGCACCGTCAGCGGCGGCGAGCAGTCGCCCGATCCGGTCGGGCGTCGGGTCGACGAGCTGGTCCGCACGGTGGGCGCCACGCCGCACCGGTGCCAAGA
>CAZSQF010000229.1:0-5156 GCA_964608935.1 uncultured Actinomycetota bacterium
TTGAAGCCACCCCAGGAGATCCCGATCATCCCGACCGTCCCCGAGCACCACGGCTGCTCGGCGATCCAGCGGATCACCTCCACACCGTCGTCGAGCTCCTGCTGGAGGTATTCGTCCCTGAGCACCCCCTCCGATTCACCACTGCCCCGGAGGTCCACCCGGACACACGCGTAGCCGTGCCCAGCGATGTAGGTGTGGTGGGGGACGTCGCGGGTCGCGGTCAGGTCGTTCTTACGGTAGGGGATGTATTCGAGGACGCCGGGCACCGGGTCGGCCTCGGCGTCCTCGGGCAGCCAGATCCGAGCGGCCAGCCGGGTGCCGTCGGCCAGCGGGATCCAGGTGTTGTGGATCTCGGTCACGGGGCGCGGGAGGTCGGTCACCGTCCTCATGATCGACCTGCTCCGGATACCGGCAACTGGGGCGGTCTCAACTGGCGATCGGGGCGAACTCGAAGGGCAGCATCTCCCGGCAGGCGACGTACTCGTCGAGCAGATGCTTGGTGTCGTTGCCTCCGAGGTAGATCTCGCAGATGGCGTAGCTGTAGCTGTCCTGTTCGAGCAGCTCGGACAGCTTCATCCCCACCTCCACCTGCGGCTTGATCACCGCGCCGGGGAAGCGCTGCGTCGCCGCCGCGATCTCGTCCCCGGTCGGCACACGGGTGACCTCGGCGTCGCCCTGGAAGACCCGCCAGAAGAACTTGCCGGCACAGGCGAACTGGCCCTCGCCCTCCGGGAAATCCGGCTCTTCGCCGCACGCCACCTGGACGGTCACCTGTTGGTTGCTCTGACCGTCGACCTTCTCGAACAGGTCGCTGTGCGATTGCGACACGCGCGTGTTGATCTCGAGCAGCCAGACGTGGTTGAGCTGGCGGTCCCAGAAGTACTCGATGTTGAACGCGCAGTTGTCGAAGCCGATGTGCGGGATGACCCTTTCGGTGACCTCGACCATCTTGTCCCGGATCAGGTCGGGGAGCGTGGACGGGTACTCGTAGCGGAAGAAGCTGCTGCCGTTCTGGTAGCGGATCGAATCGATGATCCCGAAGGTGCGAACGGTGCCTTCGAACGAATACCCCTCCAGCGTGCACTGGCGACCACCGATGATGCCCTCGGCGATGCAGTAGTGGCCCTCCACGTCGCTGACCTGGCGCGGCAGGTCTGCTTTGTCGAGGACGAAGTCGAACGGCTCGGAGATGAGATGGATCTCCTCACGGATATGGGCCGTCGCCCGATCGAAGTCCTCCCGGCTCGAGATGCGGAAGCCGAGCATCGACCCCGACGACTTGATCGGCTTGATCCAGTAGGGCAGGGGGAGGTCGATGGCCTCGAACGCGTCCGGATCGAACGGATCGAACGCCTGGAACGGGGGGATGTGGTCGGGGACCACCTCCTGCTGGACGAGGCGGGACCAGTACTTGTGCTCGCACTTGAGCAGGCTCTCCAGCGACGGCGACCGCGCGTCGAACCGTTCGCACAGCAGTGGCAGCATCGTGCTCACGGGGAAGTCCATGTACCCGGCGATGGCGTCGACGGATCCGCCGTTGTCCTGTTGCCACCCGCGGATCTGCTGCTCCGCCCGCTCCAGCATGTCGGCGATCGGGAAGTCGTAGGTCTCGAGCACCTCGGAGGGGTCGAGCACGCCGTGGAACGTGTACCGCTCCGCGTTGCGGATCGACGTAAGCTTGCCGCGGTTGAACTCGTCGAGAGCGATGACGAACACGTTCTTGGTCGCCATGGACAGGTCTCCTTGCCGGCTTTTGAGTCTAGGTCAGAAACCGGGGCGTGCAGGTGAGCAGGGTGTGCGGTACCCCCGATGTTGGCAACGTGTCGGCAAGCGGGCCCGTCAGACCGCCCAACGACGGCCGCCCCGGACCGTGTTCGCGCCGGTTAGGGGCGGTTCGTGTGGAGAGGCGGGGACGGGAATCGAACCCGTGATAAGGGATTTGCAGGCCCTCAAGAGCCGTGTCACGCCATGACGGCCAGATCCGCTCTGTGCCAGAAACCCGGTCTGACCTGCGACGATGCACGAATCCGGTGATCGCGCGTGCCGGCCAGTGTCGCCCCGTCGCCAACATCCATGTTGGCGAAATGTTGGCAGATCTCGAAGCCGTCGATCCGGCTCAGGAGTGAGGATCCTTCGAACGGGATCTCTTCAGGATGCACGAACCCGCACGCAAGCCCCAGGACGGCACCCTGGACGAGACACGCCCGGCCCATCGCCACCGGTGAGGTCCGGTGCGTCGGCCGGGCGCGGTTGGTCCCAGCGTGTCGCGTTACGGGATCGTGAAATCCTGGGTCTGCGGGTTCAAGTGGGACAGGCGCATCGCTCCGGCGGTCTCTCGACCGCTGAACCGGAAGATGTTCAGCCCCTCGGTGATGTTGGTCTCGTAGATGAAGTTGTTATACCAGTAGGAGGACCAGGCACCGCCGACGTCACAGCCGGGCTGCTCGGCGCTGCCGCCGCAGAACGGGGATCCATCCACAAGCGGTAGCGGATCCGGGTCACTCCAGGCGACCTCCACCGGGTTCTCCGGATCGTTGAAGTCGACGACGCTGGTGCCCGACTGGTAGCTGCCGTGGACCATGATCCGGTCCCCGTTGCGCAGCGGCACCACGTTGAAGTTGTGGAAGGTGCAGTTTTCGACTTCCGACTGCGGGCGTGGGATGGTCCACATGCCGAGGAACTCGCCCTCCCCGGCATCGTAGAAGAACGCGGACTTGTGACTGTCGGGAGTGTCGTCCTGGCACTGGGCCGCGATGCCGCCGCCGGGCTCGTGCCCGAAGATGACCACCTCGCCGTCCCAGCTGAACGACGTGCTGTGCCCGATCGACACGACGCCATCGTCGTCCACGTCGTCGTTGACGTTCACCGAGTACAGCAGCTGCGGATCCTCCAGCGAGCCACCATCCTCCGCGCTCATGCTGAACATGGTGAATCCGTCGCCGCCGGCGCAGGCCGCCAGCAGGGCATCACCGAGGATGACGCTGGTGTCGTGGCAGGGACGTCCGGCTTGGGCGAACCCCAGCACCTCCGGGTTGGCCGGATCGTCGAGCGGGATCTCGACGATGTCGATGCCAGGACAGTCCCCGGACGACGAGCTGTTGTACACGAGCAGACGGCCGTTGTCGGGGTCGGGCACGCCGGTGGCGGTGTGCGAGCCACAGCCCTCGGCGTCGGCTTCCTCACGGGCGCTGAGCTCGACGGCGCCGACCAGCGCGGGGTCGCGTAGATCGCTGATGTCGAAAACGTGCAACCCCTCGAAGCCGTCGGGCACGTCCTCGCCGTCACAGGTCGTGCCTGCGCCGAACACGCCGGGCGTGCCTGCGGGCGTGTTCCACGATCGCACCAGCACGTCCTCCCACACGATTATGTCGCCCTGGTTGCCCTCACAGGACGTGTGCGAGATCGTCCGGGGATTCCCTGGCGCGGAGATGTCGCGGATGTTGAACCCGAGCCAGCTGCCCTGGAACGCGTACTTGCCCCAGAACGCCAGATCGGTGTGGATGTCGGGGCTCAGGTCACCTTCGGGTCCGCCGAAGAGGCTGCGTGGCTCCTCGATGTGGCCCATTGGGTGGAGGTTGTCGGTACGTGGGTCGTCTTCGTGCTCCGCGCTCGCCGGCAGCGTGGAGCCCATGAGCACGAGCACGCCGATCAGCGGGACGAGCAGACGCTTGATCCCATCCATGTCTTCACTCCTCGTCGTGCGGACGCCGGGAGAGACGGCCGAGCGTGCCGGGATCCGCCGGTGCTCACCGCGACGCGCAGCCCGGCGGGGGATGCGAACCCGTTAGCCGCCGGCGACCACAAGGACGTCGTCACTGTTAGAGGCCGAACCCGCCCGTGTCAAGAGCACCCACACCCTCCTTCCGGCCAGCGAGGTCAAACGTGACGTTCGGGCGCTACCCGACCACCGGTCGAGGTGCTATGGCCACTTCCGGATGCTTGGTCAAGCGAGAGAAAACGGGTCATGGGGACGGCGTGGCCAGTCCCGCTGTGTTGTCACGGTTCAAGCGCGACTGCTTCTCAACGGAGTCTGGGCATGCGAGGGTCGACGTCCGAGGACGACGGTCTGGGTTGGATCCGGCGCGCGACCCCAGCCAGCCCGACGGGCGCATGGTTACCCGCGCGGTCCGCCCGCCCGCCGAACCGGATGGCCGGTGGGCAGGGCGAACCGACGACTGCGGGCTACCCGACGGTGGAGATCCGGCCGTCGGTCTCGACCGTGATGACCTCCTCCTCGATGATCCGGTCGGTGACGACCTCGTCCATGAGACGGCCGCCTTCGGCATCGATGATGACGTCACCGTCGGCCAGCATGTCGTAGCCATCGCCACCGGCGAGCAGGAAGTCGTTGGTGGCGAGACGGTAGGTCGCGGACTCGTCGAGCGGGTCGCCGCCGATGGTGAGCTCCACGATCCGCGAACCGGGGTCCGCGCTCGGGTCCCACACGTAGCGCATGCCGCTGACCTGCGGAAAGCGTCCCTGCGGGGTGCCGGCGGCGACACCGTGCTCGAGGGCCTCGAGGATCGTGGCCCCGCTGAGCTCGACCATCACGACCCGGTTGCCGAACGGCAGGATCGCGATGATGTCGCGACGGATGATGTCGCCCGGCGGGTAGACCTGGTCGCTGCGGATGCCGCCGCCGTTGGTCAACGTCACGTCCGCGCCGGCCGACATCCGGAGGGTGTCGGCGATGTAGTTCGCGAACCCGGTCTCGCCGCTGCGCACGGCCGAGGTCCGGACGTCCCACTCGTTGGTGCGCTCACCGATGACCTCGCCGAGCCGCTCGTCGAGCTCGTCTTCCCAGAAGTCGACGATCGTCTGGACCGTCGGGTCGGGCTCAATGTCCGAGGTCACCTCGTGCAGCGTGAACTCGTGGGACAGGACCTTCCCGTGCTGCACCGTCAGGGTCAGTTCGCCGAGCAGGTCGAACTCGTCGCCGGCGAACGACACGATCGTGCCGTCGATCACCGCGGGCTGTTCGAGCACCTCGGCGCAGTGGTCACCGACGATCACGTCGATCCCGTCGACCGACGCCGCCAGGTCGCGGGCGTCGTCGCCGCAGAGGTGGGAGGCGACCACCACCAGGTCCGCGCCGGCGTCGTGCATCTCCGGGACGACCTCGGTCATCGCCTCGACGGCGGGGATCTGCTCCGTCT
>CAZSQF010000230.1:0-5150 GCA_964608935.1 uncultured Actinomycetota bacterium
GACCCGACGACCTCGGTCCCACCGAGGTGCGAGATGTCGAAGCACTCGATGCGCAACGGCGCCTCGGGAAGGTCGAGCGCGTCCTGGAGCTCCTTCAACGCGCGCGTCCGGGCGTCGAAATCGCTCGCCCGCCGGAGCCGGGTGCGGGCGAACGCCTCGCGGGCGTTGTCCTCCACCGTGCGCAGGAAGGCGAGCTTGGGGCCGCGGCGGGGAACGCGGAACGCGACGCGTTGCGACCGACGACCTGGCCCGCGATGGGTCCGGCGCCGCTGCTCGGCCAGCAGGGTCCCGAGCGCCTCGGCGTCGTCGGGCTCGGTCGGCACCAGCACGGTCGGCGGGACGTCGTCGTCACGCTCGGCGTACAGCTGGAGGACGAACGAGGTCAGCAGCTGCCCGGTCGTGAGCGGCTCGACCTTGTCGACCGTCCACCCCTTGCGACCGACCAGCCGTCCCCGGCGCACGAAGAAGGCCTGGACGGCCGCTTCGAGCTCGTCCTCGTGCACGGCGACGACGTCGAAGTCCTCGGGCCGGTCGGAGACGACCTGCTGCGTCTCGAGCACCCGGCGAGCAGCGAACAGCTGGTCGCGGCGACGGGCCGCGGCTTCGTAGTTCTGCTCGACGGCCGCAGCCTGCATCTCGGCCTCGAGCGCCTCGAGGACGGGCGCGGTGTCACCGTCGAGGAACGCGGCGAGGTCGTCCACGAGCCGGCGATGGTCGTCGATCCCGATCTCGCCGGTGCAGGGTGCGGCGCAACGGTCGATGTGGTGGAGCAGGCACGGCCGGCCGGTCCGTGCCGCCCGATCGAACACGCCCTGCGAGCAGGTCCGGACCGGGAACACCCGCAGCAGCAGATCGAGCGTCTCGCGGATGGCGTAGGCGTGGGCGTACGGGCCGAAGCGACGGTCGCCGGCGGCCACGCCGCCCCGCTTGACCCGGGCGCGCGGCACCTTCTCGGAGGTGGTGAGCACGAGATAGGGGTAGGACTTGTCGTCGCGGTACCGGACGTTGTAGCGGGGACGGTGGCGCTGGATGAGGGTGTATTCGAGGTGGAGCGCCTCGACCTCGCTGTCCACCACGATCCAGTCGACGGAACGGGCCGACTCCAGCATCGCCCGGGTCCGGGCCGGCACACCGTGCCAGCCCTGGAAGTACCCCGACAGGCGCGACCGCAGCGACTTGGCCTTGCCAACGTAGACGACCCGACCGTCGCCGTCCTTGAACAGGTAGCACCCCGGCGCGTCGGGGATCGAGCCGGGCTCCGGTCGGAACACGAGAGCGGGATTCTCCACGCCGCCGAGGGTACGGCCCCGGCCAGGCCCTACGCTGCCGTGAGCACGAACGAGGAGGTCGGCCATGCGGTGGTTCGCACAGGCGAGCCTCAGCGAGATCTGCGGCGAGGGCGAGGACCAGGATTGGCTGTGCCGGCTGGTCTTCAACGCGACCGACGGCAACGAAGCGCTCGCCTCCACGGCGCGCGCCGGCAGCCTGATCGTGATCATCGTCCTCATCCTGCTCCTCGCGTGGGTCGTCCAGAGGCTGGCCCGTCGGCTGGTGCAGCGGTTCGACCGCCGCATGGAGGCGCAGATCCGGGAGCGGCTCGACAAGGCACTGGCGCGCGGGGCCATCACCGAGACCGCCCGCTACCGCACCCGCCGCCTCCAGCGGCTCCACGCCGTGACGGGGGTGATCAGCGGTGCGATCGGGGTCGTCATCTGGGTCACCGCGATCCTGGCGGTGCTGGCACAACTGAACGTCCCGCTCCAGCCCCTGCTCGCCGGCGCCGGCGTGGCGAGCCTCGTCATCGGCTTCGGCGCCCAACAGCTCGTGCGCGACGTGCTGGCCGGGATCGCGATGCTCGTCGAGGACCAGTACGGCGTGGGCGACTGGATCGAGATGGACGGCAAGATCGGGGAGGTGGAGCGCATCGGGCTGCGATCCACAGCGTTCCGCGACCTCGACGGCACCGTCCATCACGTGCTCAACGGCTACATGCAGCGGGTCGCCAACCTGTCGCAGCACTGGGGACGGGCGACCTACGACGTCCCGCTCGCGCTCGACGCCGACATCCCGGCCGCGAAGGCGATCATCTACAAGGTCGCGAACGACCTCGCCAACGATCCCGTCTGGGGCGAGGACATCATCGACACCCCCGAGATCTGGGGGGTCCAGCACTACGGCCCGGACGGCGTGCAGATCCGGGTCGCGATGCGCACCAAGCCACTGCGCAACTGGGACATCATGCGCCAGCTGCGGGAACGCATGAAGCTCGCCTTCGACCAGGCCCACATCCGCCAGCCCGCGCAGCTGGTCGACCTCGGCGGCCAGTACCGCGGCTATGCGGTCGTGACCAGGGAGGTCGAGGACGAGGAGGCCGAACGCATGCCGCGTCGCCGCGGCCTCGTCCCTCCTGACGTCGGTCCGCTCGACCGCCCGCCGGCGTCACGCGAAGCCACGGCCGACGACGCCGAGGAGACCCGCGTCCACGACCAGACCACCGAGCTGCGCATCGAGAGCGGTCCGCAGCCGCGCCCGGACTGATCCGCCGGCGTCAGCCGGGCAGCACCTCGCGCAGGAACTTGCCCGTATAGCTGGCGGGGGCGGCCGCCACCTCCTCGGGCGTGCCGCTGACGACCACCAGCCCGCCCCCGTACCCCCCTTCGGGACCGAGGTCGATGAGGTGGTCGGCGGTCTTGATCACGTCGAGGTTGTGCTCGATCACGATCACGGTGTTGCCCTTGTCCACCAGCCGGTGGAGCACGTCGAGCAGGCGCCGGATGTCGTCGAAGTGGAGGCCGGTCGTCGGCTCGTCGAGGATGTAGACGGTCTGGCCGGTCGCGCGCTTCTTCAGCTCGCTGGCGAGCTTGACCCGCTGTGCCTCGCCACCCGACAGGGTCGTCGCCGGTTGGCCGAGCCGGACGTAGCCGAGCCCCACGTCGTGGAGGGTCTGGAGGTGGCCGGCGATCGCGGGGATCGACCCGAAGAACTCCAGGGCCTGATCCACCGACATGTCGAGGACCTCGGAGATCGTGCGGCCCTTGTAGTGCACCTCGAGCGTCTCGCGGTTGTAGCGGCGCCCCTTGCACACCTCGCAGGGCACGAACACGTCGGGGAGGAAGTGCATCTCGATCCGCAGCGTCCCGTCGCCCCGGCACGACTCGCACCGGCCGCCCTTCACGTTGAACGAGAACCGGCCCGGCTGGTAGCCGCGGACCTTCGCCTCGCTCGTGGACGCGAACAGCTTGCGGACGTGGTCGAACACCCCGGTGTAGGTGGCCGGGTTCGACCGTGGTGTGCGACCGATCGGTGACTGGTCCACCGTCACGGCCTTGTCGACCGCGTCGAGGCCCTCGACCCGCAGGTGGCGTCCGGGCCGCTCCCGGGAGCCGTAGACGTGCCGCATCAGCGACCGCGACAGGATCTCGTTGACCAGCGTCGACTTCCCGGACCCCGACACGCCGGTCACACAGATGAACGTGCCGAGCGGGAACGGCACGTCGATGCCGCGGAGGTTGTGCTCCTCCGCCTCGACGACCGTGACCGCGGTGCCGTGCCCCGTCCGGCGACCGCCAGGCACGGGGATCGACCGCTCCCCCGCCAGGTAGGCGCCCGTCATCGACCGGCGCGTCAGGCGCTTGAGCTGCTCCACCGAGCCCGAGTGGACGATCTCGCCCCCGTGCTCGCCGGCGCCAGGGCCGATGTCGACCACGTGGTCGGCGGCGTGGATGGTCGCCTCGTCGTGCTCGACGACGATGAGGGTGTTGCCGAGATCGCGCAGCCGCAGAAGGGTCTCGATGAGCCGCTCGTTGTCGCGCTGGTGCAGCCCGATCGACGGCTCGTCGAGCACGTAGAGCACGCCGACGAGGCCGGCGCCGATCTGGGTCGCCAGGCGGATGCGCTGGGCCTCGCCCCCCGACAGCGACCCGGCGGCCCGGTCGAGCGTCAGGTATTCGAGCCCGACGTCGAGCAGGAACGTGAGCCGGGACCGGACCTCCTTGAGCACCCGGGCGCCGATGAGCGCCTCGCGGTCGGTGAGGTCGAGGTCGCGGACGAACGCGTCGGCCTCGGCCACCGACATGGCCGTCAGCTCGGCGATGCTGGCCCCACCGACCGTGACCGCCAGCGCGATGGGCTTGAGCCGCCTGCCGTCGCAGTCCGGACACGGCACTTCGCGCATGTACTGCTCGACGTGCTGGCGGACGTGCTCCGAGTCGGTCTCGACGTGCCGGCGCTTGAGCGAGGCGACGACCCCCTCGACGTTGGCCCGGTACGACCGCTTGCGCCCGTACCGGTTCGTGTAGGACACGTGCACGCGCTCATCCAGGCCGTGCAGGACGGCGTCGCGCACCTCGTCGTCGAGGTCCTGCCAGGGGGTGGTGGGGTCGGCGCCGAGGTGGCTCACGGTCGCCCGGAGCAGCTGGCGGTAGTAGTTGGACTGGACCCCGGTGCCCCACGGCAGCACGACGCCCTCGTCGACCGACCGCGCAGGGTCGCCGATGACGAGGTCGGCATCCACCATCAGCCGGGTGCCGAGCCCCGAGCACGTCTCGCACGCCCCGTAGGGCGAGTTGAACGAGAAGTTGCGCGGCGCGAGCTGGTCGAACGACAGGCCGCAGTGGGTGCACGCGAGATGCTCCGAGAAGGTGAGCTCCTCGGGTTCGGGCTCGGGCAGGCCGGCCGCCCGCGCCTCGTCGACCGCCGCCCGGGTCGGCAGGACCTCGATCATGGCCACGCCGTCGGCGAGCTGGAGGGCGGTCTCGATCGAGTCGGCGAGCCGCCGGCGCATGTCCTCCTTCTTGACGAGCCGATCGACCACGACCTCGATCGTGTGCTTCTTGTTCTTCTCGAGCCTGGGTGCCTCGTCGATGAGGTGGATGTCGCCGTCCACGCGAACGCGCGTGAAGCCTTCGGTCGACAGCTGCTGCAACAGCGTCGCGTGCTCGCCCTTGCGCCCCCGTACGACGGGCGCGAGCACCTGGAACCGGGTGTCGGCGGGCAGCTCGTGGACCTGATCGACGATCTGCTCGGCGGTCTGGCGGGCGATCGGCCGGCCGCATTCGGGGCAGTGCGGCAGCCCGATGCGGGCGAACAGCAGCCGCAGGTAGTCGTAGATCTCGGTGATGGTCCCGACGGTGGACCGCGGATTGCGCGAG
>CAZSQF010000231.1:0-5121 GCA_964608935.1 uncultured Actinomycetota bacterium
CGACAAGACCCCGCCGGAGCTCGCCGCCGACATCATGGACAAGGGCATCGTGCTCACCGGTGGCGGTGCACTGCTCAAGGGGCTCGACGAGCGCCTCAAGCACGAGACCGGGATGCCCATCCACATCACCGACAACCCGCTGTCCTCGGTCGCGGTGGGCTCCGGGAAGTGCCTCGAGGAGTTCGAGGCGCTGAAGAAGGTCCTCATCTCGTCGTCGCGTCACTGATTCGGTCGGTGCGGTGCCCGCCGAGCGGTCCCCGAGGCAGGAGCAGGTGAGGCGGTGTATCAGCGGCGACGGGCCCGGATCTTGTTGGCGGTGCTCGTGCTCGCCGCGCTCGTGCTGGTCACCGTCGACTTCCGGACCGGCGAGGACGGCCCGGTCGATCGGCTCCGCGGCGGGGTCACCACCCTGCTCCGTCCCGTCCAGGAGGGTGTTGCGGTCCTGGTGCGCCCCGTCGGTGACGCGGCCGGCAACCTGGGGGAGATCTTCCGGGTCCGGACCGAGAACCAGCGCCTCCGGGCCCAGGTGGAGACGCTGCGCGAGCGACACCGTTCGGCGACCGACCTGCAGCGCGAGAACGAGGAGCTGCGCGCGCTCCTCGACATGCGTGATGCCGGCGGCTTCGACACGATCGCCGCGACCACCGTCGCCCTGGCCCCGTCCAACTTCGAATGGACGATCACCGTCGACGTCGGCTCGGACGACGGCGTCGAACGGGGGATGCCGGTCATCAACGCGGACGGGCTCGTCGGCCGCGTGATCCAGGTCACGCCGCGGGCCTCGCGCGTGCTGCTGGCCATCGACCCGAACTTCTCGGCCGCGGCCCGTGTCGCACGCACGGGCGAGATCGGTCCGATCAGCGGCCGCGGCGGCAACCCGATGCTGTTCGAGCCCTTCGACCCGGAAACGACCGTCGAGGTCGGCGACGAGATCGTCACGTCGCGCTACCAGTCCGGGACCTTCCCCGGGGGGATCCCGATCGGCACGGTCGCCGGAGTGCGCGAAGGGGCCACACCGCTGTCCCGTGAGGTCGAGGTCCGACCCTTCGTCGACTTCACGCGCCTGCACAACGTGCTCGTGGTGGTGAACGCGCCGGTCGACGAGATCCCGCCGCTGACCGACACCGACGACCTCGAGTTCGTCCCGCCCGCCGTCCCGCCCAGCGACGAGCCCGACGTCGAGACCGATGACCCGCCGGGCGAGGGAGAGGACGCGTGATCCTGCGGACCGTGGTCGTGGGGCTGCTGCTCGTCACCGCCGGTCTGCTCGAGACATCGTTGTTCCCGTTCCTCGCGCTTGGCGGGTTCCGGCCGGATGTGCTGCTGCTCGTCGTCCTCGCCATCGGCCTCCGCGACGGCGCCCTTGCCGGCCTGCGCGTCGGTTTCGCGGCTGGGCTCCTGTCCGACCTCATGGTCGCCGAGGCGCCCGTCGGCCTCGCGGCGCTGGTCTACACCGGCATCGGGTTCACGGTCGGCCTCGCCAGGCCCTACCTTGCGCCGGATTCGATCACCGCCCCGGTGATCCTCGCGTTCCTGTCGGGCCTGATCGGCACGGCCGGCTACGGCTTCCTCGCGTTCCTGCTCAGCGACGACCGCATCACCGCCGCGCTGCTCGTGCAGTCGTCGCTGGCCGTCGCCCTCTACAACACGCTGCTCGCGCCGATCGTCATCGGCACCGTGACCCGGTTGAGCGACCGATTCCCCCTCCAGGGGGCCAGCCTCATGGACTGAACGGGCCGGTCAGGGCCGCTGGTACCTTCAACTTTCGTCCGCTCGGGCCCGACGGGTGCGGCGCGTCCGGCCCGCCCGACGATCCAACCTGTCCCTGCCACCTCCAGCGAGCCGCATGGCGATCAACGATTCCGCGCCGATCCTGCGTCTGACGTTCCTGTCGGTCGTGGTCATCGCCATGTTCGTGGCACTGGTCTCACGGCTGTGGTTCCTGCAGGTCCTGGCCGGCGACCGCTACGTCGAGCTGGCCGACACCAACCGCCTGCGGACCGTCGTCACCGAGGCGCCTCGCGGTGCGATCCTGACCGCCGACGGCGACGAGCTGGTCAAGAACCGGCCGGCGCTGACGATCAGCGCGGACCGCCAGGCACTGCTGGACAACGACGGGAACCCGCGCGACGAGGAGGCCGAGCGGGTCATCCAACGGCTGGCCGTCCTGCTCCAGGTGTCGCCCGACGAGGTGCACGAGCGACTCACGAGCCGTCGCTACAGCCCGTTCCGTCCCGTCCCGCTCGCCATCGACGTCGCCCCCGAGATCGTGTTCGCCGTCCGCGAGCAGCAGGAGCTGTTCCCGGGCGTGGTCGCCGAGACGCTCCCCGTCCGCACGTATCCGCACGGCAACCTCGCGGCGCACCTGGTCGGCTACATCGGCGAGATCTCCGAGGCCGAGCTGGCCGATCCGGCGTTCGCCGACTACCGCGGCGGCGACCTCATCGGACGGGGCGGCCTCGAGGAGGTGTACGAGCCCGACCTGCGGGGTGTCGCCGGTCAGCGCACCCTCGAGGTCAACATCCAGAACAACGTCCTGCGCGTCCTGCGGGAGCAGGAGCCTGAGCAGGGCAACGACCTGATCACCACCATCGACCTCGACCTCCAGCAGGCAGTCGAGCAGCTGCTCGAGGACGGCGTGGTCGCAAGCCGCGAGATCCAGCGTGACGACGGACGGTTCCTGCCGTCCACGGGCGCGTCGGCCGTGGTCATGGACCCCCGTGACGGCGCGATCCTCGCGATGGCGTCGTACCCGAGCTTCGACCCGAGCGAGTTCGTCGGCGGGGTCAGCAGCGACTACTGGGAGTTCGTCAACGACCGCGACAACCACACGCCGCTGTTCAACCGGGCGATCGCGGCCCGGCACCCGCCCGGCTCGGTGTTCAAGATCGTGTCGGGGGCGGCCTACCTGAGCTCGGGTGTCGCGACGCCGGGCACGACGGTGCGGTGTGCGCCGGCGTTCGAGTTCGGGGGCATCACCTTCCGCAACTGGAACCGGGGCGTCGACGAGGGTCCGATGAACCTGTCGACCGCGCTGATGCGGTCGTGCGACACCTACTTCTACGAGCTGGCCGAGACCCAGTGGCAGCGTGAGCGCAACCAGCTCGCGAGCCTCGACAAGGACGTGCTCGAGGAGGGGGACATCGACGAGGCGCTGTGGGAGACCGCCATTCGCTTCGGGATGGGGCGCAGGCTCGGGATCGACCTGCCGGGCGAGCAGTCCGGCTACATCCCGAACCGGGTGTCCAAGCAGCAGCGCTGGTTCGAACGCCGTGACGTGTGGTGCACCCAGGCGGAGACCGCCGAGACGGCCTATGCCCGTGAGGTGTCCCAGGACAACTGCCTGCACGGCGGCCAGTTCCGTGGTGGGGACGCCGTCAACACCTCGATCGGCCAGGGCGAGATCGAGACCACGCCGTTGCAGGTGGCCGCCGCCTACATGGCGGTGGCCAACGGCGGCACCGTGTGGCGGCCGCACCTGGGCAGACAGATCGTGGACCGCGACGGGCAGATCGTCCGCTCGATCGAGCCCGAGGTGGTGTCCGAGCTCGACCTCGAACCGGCCGAGCTCGCGGCCATCCAGGACGGCCTCGAGCGGGTGATCGCGTCGGACCGTGGCACCGGGAACGGGGCGTTCGCCGGGTTCCCCCTGGACCGGATCCCCGTCGCCGGGAAGACCGGCACGGCCGAGCAGCGGCCCAAGGTGCCGTTCGCGTGGTTCGCGGCCTACGCGCCCGCCGACGCCCCCGAGTACGTCGTGGTGGTCAACGTCGAGGAAGGTGGCGGCGGGTCGCAGACCGCGGCACCGATCGTGCGGACCATCCTCGAGCACCTGTACGGCATCACCCCCGCCGCCGAGTCCGAGTTCGAGCCGGGGCCCGAGATCCTCGACTGACGACCGCACACGCGAGCCAGCGCCAGCCAGACAGGAGGAGGTGACGATGGAGGTCGGGTACGGCCAGGACCGGCTCGAGCGGATGCTGCGCGAGCGCATCCAGGCGCGCTGGATGAACGCCTACGCCCCGGTGCGCCACCTCGACCTCGTGCTCGTCGCCGTCGCACTGGTGCTGACCGGCATCGGCCTGGTGATGATCTACAGCGCCAAGCTCGATGCTCTCACCGAGCAGGGCCTGCCGACCACGACCTACGTCAGTCGGCAGTCGATCGCCCTGGTGATCGGGCTCATGGTCATGGCCGCCGCCGCCGTGATCGACTACCGCCACCTGCGCAGCTACGGCCCCGTGCTCTACGGCGGAGCCCTCCTGCTGCTGGTGCTCACGCTCACCCCGCTCGGCACCGAGATCAACGGCTCGCAACGCTGGCTCGTCGTCGGCGGGCTGCAGCTGCAGCCGTCGGAGTTCGCCAAGCTCGGGGTGCTGATCGCCCTGGCGGCGCTGCTCCACGAGCGCAAGGGCGAGCCCGGGCCCGTGACGGTGCTCGTCGGCACCCTGTTGGCGGTCACGCCGATGGTGCTCGTGTTCCTCCAACCCGATCTCGGGACCTCGATCGTCTTCGCCTGGCTGCTCGCGGTGATGTTCCTCGTCGGCGGGGTCAAGGCGCGCTATCTGATCGGCCTCGCCACCTCGGCCTTCGTGGGCATCATCGCGGCCCTGCAGACCGAGCTGATCGAGGAGTACCAGGTGTCGCGGTTGACCGCGTTCCTCGACGCGAGCAACCCGACCCTGTCCCAGGGACCGGTGTTCCAGACGCGGCAGTCGTTGATCGCCATCGGTTCGGGCCAGGTCTTCGGCAAGGGCCTGTTCGAAGGCACCCAGACGTCCCTGGCCTACGTCCCGGAGAACCACACCGACTTCATCTTCACCGTCGTCGGCGAGGAGTTCGGCTTCCTCGGCACCAGCATCGTGCTCGCCCTCTACCTGGTCCTGGTGTGGCGCGGCCTGCGCGTCGCCGTCCTGGCCAAGGACCTGTTCGGGACCCTGCTCGCGTCCGGGATCGTGGCGGCCCTCGCGCTCCAGGTGTTCGTCAACGTGGGGATGGCCGCAGGGATCATGCCGGTGACCGGCATCCCGCTGCCGTTCGTGAGCTACGGCAACAACAGCCTGGTCGTCTGGTTCGCGATGATCGGCCTGCTGCTCAACGTGCACATGCGGCGCTTCTGAC
>CAZSQF010000232.1:0-5099 GCA_964608935.1 uncultured Actinomycetota bacterium
ACTGCTCGCAGGCGCTGCGGGCGGCCGCGTCCCACCGCTCCACGGCCCGGACCGCCCGGTCGTGGTCCGGTCGCGCCACGCTCCGCGCCGCGAGCACCGGAACGAGCGCGTCCGCGCCGAGCTCGGTGACCGCCCGCACCACCTCGTCGACCTTGCCCTGCTTGGCGAGTGCCTGAGCGACCTCGATCGCCGGCCGCGCGGGCGGGGAGGTGACGGCGTCGGCGGTGAGCGCGGCGGCGTCGCCGGTGAGCTCGGCCGCTGCCGAGCTGCCGGCGCCGTCGGCGACCTCGACCTCCGCGCCCGTCGGCAGCCGGAGGACGCGACGCAGGTGGTGGCGCTCGGCCGCGGACAGGGCCACGACCTCACCCGCCCGACAGCCGGCGAGGGGGGTGTCGACCTGGACGAAGGGGATCCGGCTCACGACGGTGTCAGCGCTGGAACGCCCCGCGCAGGCGGGTGAACAGCCCCCGGCCGCCGGACGCGAGATGCTCGCCGCGGCGCCCGGCCAGCCGCTCGAGCAGCTCGCGCTGCTCGGTGTCGAGGTCGGTGGGGACCTCGACCCGGGCGATCAGCCGCAGGTCGCCGCGCCGGCCACCGCCCTGGGCGGGGAGGCCGGCTCGTCGCACGATCAGGACGTCGCCCGGCTGGGTCCCGGCCGGGACACCCACCTCGATCTCCGTGCCGTCGACCGTGGGCAGCGTCAGGGTCCCCCCGAGAGCGGCCTGGGTCACCGGCAACGTGACCTCGGCCACGAGGTCGCGGCCGTCGCGCTCGTACACCTCGTGATCGGCGACGCGCACCTCGACGTAGAGGTCCCCCGCGCCGCTGCCCTGGCGTCCGGCCTCCCCCGCCCCCGAGACGCGCTTGCGGTCGCCGTCGTCGACGCCGGGCGGGATGTCGACCGCGAACGTGCGCTTGCGCACGGTCCGGCCCTCGCCGCCACAGCCCGTGCAGGGGTCGGTCACGGTCCGACCGGTCCCCCCGCAGGTCGGGCACGGCCCGGCGCTGGCGAGCTGACCGAAGGCGGTGCGCACGACCCGCTGGACCTGGCCGGCACCGGCGCAGGTCCCGCAGTGGCCGGGGGGCCCACCGTCGGCCGAGCCCGACCCGCCGCACTGCTCGCACGCCGCGGCCACCTCGACCTCGACCTCGCGGCGCACCCCGGTGACGACCTCCTCGAGGGTGAGCTCGACCGGGACCAGCACGTCGCGTCCGGGCTGTGCCCGCGGTCGCCCGCGTCGGCCACCGGTGGTGGTCGATCCGCCGAAGGCCGAACCGAAGAAGGCGTCGATCACGTCGTCGATACCGCCGAAGCCGGCGCCACCGAAACCGAACGGGTCGCCGGCACCGCGGGCGCCCGGCGTCCCGTCGTCCCCGAAACGGTCGTAGCGGGCACGCCGCTCGGTGTCGGACAGCACCTGGTAGGCGTGGGTCACCTGCTTGAACGTGTCGGCGTCGCCACCCGCGTCCGGGTGGTGCTCGCGCGCCTTCCTGCGGTAGGCGCGCTTGATCTCGTCATCGGTCGCGTCGCGCGACACGCCCAGCAGCTCGTACAGGTCGGACACCGTGCCTCCGGGGTCGATCGAACGGTCAGCGTGACAGGTCCACCAGGGTCTGTTGCAACTGCTCGGCGACCGCGCGCACGGTCGCGAGCACGCTCGCGTAGTCCATGCGGGTCGGGCCGAGCACACCGAGCGAACCGGCGGTGACCAGCCGGTAGCGCTGTGCCACCAGCGAGGTCGAGCGCAGGTCCTCGACCTGGTTCTCCCCACCGATGCGGACCGTCGGCTCGTCGTCGGCCGTGGTCTCCGACAGCAGCCGCGCCAGAGTGACCCGCTCCTCGAGCAGCTGCAGCACCCGCGACAGCTGGTCGCGCTCGAAGGTCTCCTCGCCGGCGAGCGACGCCTGGCCACCGACGAAGACGTGATGGACGGTCTCCTCGCCGAGATCGCCGGCGGTGGCATCGGTGAGGGCGCTCAGCAGCTCGCGCAGGTCGGCGGGGGCCTCGTCGGTGATCGCGGTGAGCGTCGTGTGGATGTCGCCGAGGCGCCGTCCCCGTACGTGCTCGCCCAGCACCGTCCGGGCCCGATCCAGGTCGGCCTCGGTGGTGGCGGCCGGCAGCTCCACCAGACGCTTCTCGACGCGGCCGGTGTCGGCCACGAGCAGCAGCAGCGCCGAGCCCGGCGTCAGACCCACCAGCTCGACGAGCTTGAGCCGGGATGCCTGGATCGCCGGCGCGATGACCAGCGACACCAGTCGGGTGAGCTGGCTCAACACCGACGACGCCCGCGCGAGCAGGTCCTCGACGTCGTGCGCCGAGCCCAACAGCTCCTGGACCAGCTCGCGGCGCGGCTCGAGGATGTCGGGGTTGTCGACGAGGTCGTCGACGAAGCGGCGGTAGCCACGGTCGGTGGGGATGCGCCCCGCGGAGGTGTGGGGCTGGGTGATGTAGCCGAGCTCCTCGAGCGCCGCCATCTCGTTGCGGACCGTCGCGGCCGACACGTCGAGCCGGGCGACGTCGACGACCCGCTTGGAGCCGACGGGCTCGCCACGGGAGACGTACTCGGTCACGATGGCGCGCAGGATCCGCAGCTTGCGCTCGTCGAGGGGCTCGAGATCGCCGGTGTCCAGGGACGGCAGCGGGTCGTCCCGACCCGGCACCTGCACGCGCAGCCGCACCGCATCGTTGGCACGGTCTTCGTGCTCAACGGTCACGGTGCACCTCCTCGGTGTCTCCGGCCCGGCGCGATGGTACCGGCCTGGCACTCGCGACCCGAGGGTGCCAACCGGGTACTGGGCGCCCCTCATGCGGCCTCACCCTGGTTGCCGTGGTGCTCTAGGGTGCGCCACACCTGCCGGAGGAGGAATCGTGGCGGCTTCCCAGACCCTACCCACGCCCGGGCCCGACGACCCTGACGAGCGACCGACCGCCGAGGTGCTGCGCTCACTGGTGGCCAACGGCCAGGAGCTGGCGAAGAAGGAGCTCGAGCTCGCCAAGCTGGAGCTGAAGGAGATCGTCACCGCCCGGTTGATCGCGCTCGCGCTCGTCGTCGCTGCCGCAATGGTGGCGCCGTTCATCCTCGCCTTCGCGGGGGTGACCGGTGCGAAGGCACTCGAGGCGGTCCTGGCACCGTGGTTGGCGTGGCTGATCGTCACCGCTGCCTACGCGCTGGTGGCGCTCCTGCTGGTCGCGATCGCCTACGGCCTGACGAAGCGTCCGCCGAACAAGCTCGTCCGCGCCCGGGCGTCGGTCGACGACACCGTGGGCTGGGCCAAGCAGCGCCTCTCGAACCTCGGTGACGGCGAGGGGCGCTCATGAGCACCGACGCCATCTCCCGGGCTCGCGAGCGGTTCCAGCGCGAGGCCGAGCGGGTCCGCCGCCAGGTCCACGAGGCCGGGTCGGAGACCGAGCGCATCAGGGACGAGGCCCGTACCGAGACGGCGGACAGCCCCAACCACGCCGCCGACCAGATCGCCGAGATCCGCGCACGACTCGACCGTGACCTGACGACACTCGAGGCACGGCTGCCTCCCCGCGACGTGCTGACCACCCGAGCACGCACGGTGGGCGGGGCCGCGGTCGGCGGCGTGGGCGGGCTGACGGCCCTCGGCCTCGTCCTCAAGCGTCGTGGCAAGCGTCGCTCCCACGAGCGCGATCTGCGGGTCCAGGCGGCCGAGATCGCCCGGTTCCTGCCCGGCGCGGCCGACCCGGACGTGTCGGACGACGGCGGGTCGAAGCGCGCCGGCGGATGGCGGCGGCTGCTGCGCCTGGGCGGGCTGATCGCCGCGGGGGCCGTCGCCGGCGTCGCCGCCTACCGACGGTCATCCGGCGACACCGGCGAGGGCTCCCCGGACTGAGCGTCCGGGATCCGTGACCCGGGTTGCGGTCAACCGCGCAGCGGACCCGCGTCGCCGCCGAGCGCGTCCACGATCGTCGCGGCGTTGCGCCGGATCAGGCCGAGATACGAGTGGTCGGGGTCGCCCGGCTCGCCTGGCAGCACGTCGTCGGCCAGGTCCGCGACGTAGTCCGCGCCGGTCTCCTCGGCGATCGTCGCCAGCACGCTCGACGGGAACACCTCGCTGCCGAACACCGCCGGCACGTCGAGCTCACGCACCAGATCGATGATCGCGGCGACCTCGCCGGCGGACGGCTCGGAGAAGTCCGCCGGCTGGACCGCCGTGGCGAAGTCGAGGTCGTAGTCGCGCGCGAGGTAGGTCCAGGCGTCGTGGTAGGTCAACAGGGTGCGGTTGTCCGATGGGATCGTCGCGACCGCCTCCCCCACCTGTGCGTCGAGCTGCTCGAGCTGGTCGCGGAACGCGGTCGCACGCTGCGCGTAGTGGTCGGCGCCGTCGGGGTCGAGCCCGGCCAGCGTCGCCTCGACGACGTCGACCAGGGCCCGCGCGTTGCGCAGCGAGGTCCACACGTGCGGGTTGGGACCGGGCTCCGCACCGTGGTCGTGATCGTGATCGTCGTCGTGATCGTGATCGTGCGTCTGGTCGAAGACGAGGTCGCCCTCGTCGAGCAGCGCCTCCCCCAACCGGACCACGGGCGCGCCGTCGGGCAGGTTCTCCTCCGCCAGGCCGAGGGCCGCGTCGTTGAGGGCCAGCCCGACCCCGACGTACGCATCGGCGCCGGCGAGCACCACCACGTCCCCCGGCCGCGGCTCGTATGTGTGCGAGTCGGCGCCCGCCGGCACGAGCGAGGTGACCTCGACCCGCTCGCCGCCGACCTGCGCCACGAGGTCGGCGATCGGGGCGAGCGTGGCGACCACCGTCAGGATCGGCTCGGGGTCCGGCTCGTCGGCGTCGGCGTCGTCGTCCGGGTCGGGCTCGGGTTCGACGGCCGGCGGCTCCGGGGCGGCCACCGCCGGGCCGTCGTCACCCGGGTCGGCGGCGCAGCCCAGCGCCACCAGCGCCGCCACGACCGGGATCACGAGCGCCCGACCACGGCTGCGGAACACGGGTCCTCCTGCGGCGCCTTATTGCGAATGTCTCGCAAGAAAGGAGGTTAGCGCGCCGCGGCGACACGCGCCCGCGTGAGACGCAGCCGGGCTGTCAGCGCGCTCGCTGCGAATGCGGCCGCGAACACGGCCGCGCCC
>CAZSQF010000233.1:0-5050 GCA_964608935.1 uncultured Actinomycetota bacterium
GGGGGGCGGGGGGGGGGGGGCCCCCTGGGGGGGTTCAGTTTTTTTTGGGGTTGGGGCTGCCCCCCGCCCCCCCCCCCGACGGTGAGGCCCTTGGCGCCGGCCGCCTCGATGAGGCGGCCGGCGGAGTCCCCCGGAGGGTTGGTGAACACCGACCCGCAGTTGGGTTGGCGCAGCGGCTGGTGGGCCCGCCGCCATGCCCGGATCGCGTCGATCTCGGCGCGGATGGTTGCGGCGTCCCCGCGCTCCAGCGCGAGCGTGGCGCCGACCACCACGGCATCGTCGGGCAGCCCGCTGCGGCGGTAGTCGAGCCCGAGCGTGTCGACGGCCCAGGTCTCGCGCACCCCCGATCGCAACCGGACCAGCTCCACCGAGACCAGATGGCGGGCCATGTCACTGCCGTGGGCGCCGGCGTTCATCCGCACGGCGCCGCCGAGGGTCCCCGGCACCGCACACGCCCACGCGAACCCGGCGTACCCGGCGTCGGCGACCCGCACCGCCAGCGCCGGCAAGGGCTCCGCAGCACCGGCATGGACGTGTGGTCCGGCGGTGTCGAGCCCGCGGTAGGCGCGGCCGAGCTGGATCGCCACGCCCGGCCAGCCACGGTCGGCGACGAGCAGGTTGGAGCCCCGGCCGACCACGATCCACGGCAGCTCGTGCTCCCCACAGACCTGTCCGACGGCGGCGAGATCCTCGTCGCGCTCGGCGACCACCAGGACCCGGGCCGCCCCACCGACACGCAGCGTGGTGAGGTCCTCGAGCGCCGCGCCCGGGACGACCCTCCCGACGCAACGGTGCGCGAGGGTCGCGACCACCGCGTCGCCGGTCATCCGTCGCCTCCGCGGAGCCTTGTGAGCAGCAGCGGGCCGACCTGGGTGACGTCGCCGGCGCCGGTTGTGAGCACCAGGTCGCCCGGCTGGACCACCTCCTCGAGCGCATCGACCACGTCGGTCAGGCGCGGCGCGAAGACAACCATCCCCCCGGCCGCCTCGGCCGCGTCCGCGACCAACCTGCCGGTCACCCCGGGGACCGGCTCCTCGCCGGAGCCGTAGACGTCGGTCACCACGACGACCTCGGCCGCCGCGGCGGCCCGCCCCAGCTCGGCACCCATGACCTGCGTGCGCGAGTACCGGTGGGGCTGGACCACCACCACGATCCGCTCGGCCCCGAGCGTCCGGGCGGCGGACAACGTCGAGCGAAGCTCCGTCGGATGGTGTGCATAGTCGTCGACGACCGTCACGCCCCGGGCACTCCCGAGCTGCTGGAAGCGCCGTGTCGCACCGGTGAACCGTTCCAGCCCGCTCGCCGCCGCGGCCACGTCCACGCCGAGGGACGCGCACACGGCCAGCGCAGCCGTCGCGTTGAGCACGTTGTGGCGGCCGGGTACCGCGAGCCTGAAGCGCGCGACGACATCGCCTTCGCGGCGCAGCTCGTGCCCGCCGTCAGCGTCCGACACGACACGCAGCTGCGCACGCGGATCGGTCCCGTAGGTCATCACGGGGCCCTCGATCACGTCGGCGAGGCCGCCGGCGCCCGGATCGTCCTCGCACAGGATCGCCGGCGCCCCGGCCACCCGACGGCCGAGGAAGTCGTGGAACGCGGCGACGACCGCGGCCTCGTCGGCGAACTCGTCGGGATGGTCGTGTTCGACGTTGGTGACGACCGCGACACCCGGCCGATAGACCAGGAACGACCGATCGGACTCGTCGGCCTCGGCCACGAAGATCCCGTCGGTCCCACCGTGCGCGTTGGTTCCGCTCTCGTTGAGCGATCCGCCGATCGCGAAGCTCGGATCCGCCCCGGCAGCCTGGAGCGCGACCACCGTCATCGAGGTCGTGGTGGTCTTGCCGTGCGTGCCGGCGATCAGGACCGCGTGCTCACCGGCCATCAGCTCGGCGAGCATCTCCGCCCGGCGCAGCACGGTGAGGTCGTGAGCCCGAGCGGCGGCGACCTCAGGGTTGTCAGGCGGAACGGCCGACGACAGCACGACGATCTCGGCGTCGCCGAGGTGCGAGGCGTCATGGCCGGTCTCGATACGCGCACCGAGGACCCGCAGCTCGCCCAGGGTCCGGCCGTCACGCAGGTCCGACCCCGAGACGGCGTGACCGCGCTGGAGCAGGATCCGGGCGATCCCCGACATGCCGGCACCGCCCACGCCCACGAGGTGGACCCGCCGCGGTGTTGCGAGCAGCGCCGTCACGCGGGCGACCTCGGCGGGAGCTGCTCGAGGACGAGGCGCGCCACGTTGGCCGCCGCGTCCCGCCGTCCGAAGGCGCGGGCGGCGACGGACATCGCCGCGTGTGCCTTCGGGTCGGACAGCCACGGCTCGATCGTCGCCACCAGCCGTTCCCCGTCGAGCTCGTCGTCCTCGATCATGGCGGCAGCACCCGTCCGTGCCAGGGCGAGGGCGTTCTCGCGCTGGTGGTCGGCGGTCGCGTGCGGGTAGGGCACGAGCACGGCGGGCAGGCCGAGCACGGTCAGCTCGGCGATCGTGGTGGCGCCGGCGCGGCACACGACGACGTCCGCCGCCGCGTACGCGTCGGCCATGTTGTCGATGAAGTCCATGAGGCGGACCGTGAGGTCCGGTCGCCTGCTGCGCGGCTCCTGCCAGCTCGCCGCCGCCTCGCCGAACAGCTGCTGCCCGGCGACGTGGAGGATCTGGAGCTCGCTCTGGGTCCACCGCTCGTGCGCGGCGGCCACCGCCCGGTTGAGGGTCCTGGCCCCCTGGCTCCCGCCGAAGACCAGCAGGGTGGGGCGGTCGGGCTCGAGCCCGAAGTGGCGGCGGGCCTCCGCCCGGCGCGCGTCGCGGTCGAGCGCGAGCACCTCCTCGCGGACCGGGTTGCCGGTCACGGCGCACCGTTCGGCCTGCCTGAAGCGGTGCGCCGAGCCGGGGAACGTCAGCGCGATGCGGTCCGCCCACCGGCCGGCGACGCGGTTGGCCAGGCCCGGTACGGCGTTCTGTTCGTGGATGACCAGCGGCAACGACGTCCGCCATGCGGCGCGGTCCAGGGGGAAGGCGACGTACCCGCCGAAGGTCACGGCGGCTCCGGCCGACTCCTCGCGCACGATCGCCTCGCAGCGCCGGATGGCTGCCCGCAGCACCGTCGGGATGCGGAACAGCTGCAACGAGGGCCGACGCGGCACCGCGACCGCGTCGACCAGGTGGAGCCGGAAGCCGGCGTCGGGCACGAGCGTCGCCTCGAGCCGACCCGGGACGCCGACGAAGACGGGATCGACGTACGGGTCGAGGCGCACCAGCTCCTTCGCCACCGCGATCGCGGGGAAGACGTGTCCGGCGGTGCCCCCGCCGGCGACCAGGACGGTACGTGTCAACGCTGACCTCCGCGCTGCGGGCGGGCAGCCGGACGACGCGCGATGGCAACCACGATGCCGAGCGCAGCCAGCGTGGACACGAGCGACGAGCCGCCGACCGACACGAGCGGCAGCGTCACGCCGGTGATCGGCAGGAGACCGGTCACGGTGCCGACGTTGATCAGGGCCTGCCCGACCAGCCACGCCGTCACAGCGAACGCGACGGTGCGTCCGAATCCGTCCTCGGCAGCGTAGGCCACGCGGAGCCCGAGGTAGAGCAGCGCGCCGAACAGCGCCAACACGACGACCGCGCCCACGAGGCCGAGCTCTTCGCCGATGATGGCGAAGATGAAGTCGGTCTCGGGGTTGGGGATGAGGTTCCACTTGCCGCGCGACGAACCGAGACCGAGCCCGAACATGCCTCCCTCGGCCATCGCGAACCGCGCCTGGAGCAGCTGGAAGCCGTCGCCGAGCGGGTCGGCCTCCGGGTCGATCCAGCCCACGAGTCGGGCCATGCGGTAGGGCACGAGCACGGCCAGCAGGCCCACCAGGACCAGCCCCGCCGCGCCGGCCATCGCCACGTAGCGGCCGGGCAGGCCCTCGACCCACAGCACCGCGCCGATGATGAGGCCGAGGAGGATCGTCGTGCCGAGGTCGGGTTGCCCGAGGACGAGGGCCCCGAGCACGACGAACAGCGGCACCGCCGGCAGCGCCAGGTGCTCGGTCGTGTGCAGCAGATCGTCCTTCGGTCGCTTGCGCTCCAGCACGTCGGCGAGCCACAGCAGCGTGGCCAGCTTTGTCAGCTCGGAGGGCTGGACCGCGATCGGGCCGAGCCCGAGCCAGCGGGTCGAACCGAACCGCGTGAGACCGACCCCCGGGATGAGCACCAGCACCAGCCCGACCACGGCCAGCACCAGCAGCGGCCAGGACAGGCGGCGCCACAGCCGATGATCGAGCGCGGCGGCCACCGTGAACGCCACCAGGCCGAAGCCGGCCCACAGCAGCTGCCGCCGGAACACCCCGAACGGGTCACCGGCCTCGGCCGCGTCCACGAACGAGGCGGAGAAGCTCATCATCAGCCCGAACACGAGCAGCGACAGGGTCACGACCGTCAGCGCGGTCGCGTCGGCGCTCCACGGGCCCGGCGTCCAGCGCATGCGCATGCGAGCGACCTGGCCGATGACGTCGTCGGCCATCGGCGACCGGCGGATGCTCATCGTCGCGACTCCTCGTCGGGCGGGGTGCCGGCGACCCTCCGGGCCGCGGCCGCGAACCGGTCGCCGCGGTCGGCGTAGTCACGGAACTGGTCGAAGGACGCGCATGCCGGGGCGAGCAGGACCGTGTCTCCCGGCCGGGCCAGCTCGGCCGCAAGCTCGACGGCGGACTCGATGCTGTCGGCACGCCGGGCCGGCACACCCGCGTCGGCACACACGGTGGCGAGCTCGTCCGCGGCGGTGCCGATGAGCAGCGCCTGCCGGACGTTGCCGAGCTCGCCCGTGAGGGCAGTCAGGTCCACGCCCTTGGCCAGGCCTCCCGCGATCCACACGATCGACGGCGCGGCCTCGAGCGCCGCTGCCGCCGCGTGGGGGTTGGTGGCCTTCGAGTCGTTGACGTAGGTCACACCGGTCGTGCTACGGGCCACGACCTCGTGACGGTGGCGGCCCGGCCGATAGGCGAGCGCCGCCCCGCGCACCGCCGAAACGGGCGCGCCGGCCAGCAGCGCGGCGCAGGCGGCGGCGGC